>CAYLWV010000029.1:0-17406 GCA_964387485.1 uncultured Dechloromonas sp.
ACCTTGCCACCCATGTGACCACACTTCTTGGCAGCAGCCAGCTGATCTTCGAAGTGAACGCCTGCTGCACCGGCGGAGATCATGTTCTTCATCAGTTCGAAAGCGTTCAGAACGCCACCGAAACCGGCTTCGGCATCGGCCACGATCGGCAGGAAGTAATCGATGAATTCCTTGTCGCCCGGGTTCACGCCACGCGACCACTGAATTTCGTCAGCGCGCTTGAAGGTATTGTTGATGCGGCGAACCATCGTCGGCACCGAATCGTAAGCGTACAGCGACTGATCCGGGTACATGGTTTCCGAGGTGTTACCGTCGGCAGCAACCTGCCAGCCCGACAGATACACGGCTTCCAGGCCAGCCTTGGCCTGTTGCATCGCTTGACCGGCGGTGATGGCACCGAAGGCGTTGACGTAACCCTTCTTGGCGCCGCCGTTGACCTTGTCCCACAGGACTTTGGCACCGCGTTGTGCCAGGGTGTATTCCGGCTGCAGGGAGCCGCGCAGGCGGACGACGTCAGCAGCAGTGTAACCGCGCTTAACGTTTTTCCAGCGGGGGTTTTCAGCCCAGTCTTTTTCCAGGGCGGCGATTTGTTGTTCGCGAGTTGCCATGTTGATTCCTTCAGGGGAGAGGTTGCAAGAAAAGTGCGCTGGCGTGCGGCGGGACCTTACGGTGGTCGCGCGTCTGTGCGTGTAATGACTATATACGCCTTTTGCTGCAAGCGCAACAACTCTTATATAAGACACAAGATACAGAATAACCTTTTAAAAACAGCGTGATGGAGTGGTTGTTTTTGGTTGTTTTGTAGATGTGTCCGCGCTGCAGCATGAAAAAACCGGCCGTTTGGCCGGTTTTTTCGGGTGCCAAGCGGTCGTCTGTTCAGACGAGCGGTGTGGTCGATACGATCACGCCATCCTCATCGGCGCATAGCCACTCGCCCGGTTTCAGGGTCACGCCACCAAAGCTCACGGGGATATCGCGCTCGCCAATATTTTTCTTAACAGTTTTGAGCGGGTGCGTATTGAGTGCGCGTACGCCGAGCGGCAGGCCATTAATGGCAGCGCTGTCACGGATACAGCCGTAAACCACGACGCCTTCCCAACCATTCTTGACGGCCAGCTCGGCCAGCTGATCACCCAGTAGTGCACAACGCAGACTGCCACCGCCATCGATGACCAGGACTTTGCCTTGGCCGGGTTCAGCGAGCAGTGTGCGAACCAACGAATTGTCTTCGAAAATCTTCAGGGTCACGATCTCGCCAGCAAAGCTGCCTTTGCCACCGTAACGTTGGAACATGGGCGTCACCACCCGCAATTGCTCGGCTTGCATCAGGGCTTCATTAGCATCCAGTAGGTCAGTGGTCAGTAGTGCAGTCATGGTGTCTCGCAGTGTCAGTTTTGATCAATCAATGTTCGTCGATCCGGTTAGGCCGGAACCGATGCCGTATCAGGCGCGTCGGTGTTTTCAGTGTCTGTAAATTGTAATTGCACTGTATCGTTCTGGTCGATATCTACGGTGACATGGCCGCCATGCGCCAGTTTGCCAAAGAGAAGTTCGTCGGCCAGTGCTGCACGGATCGTGTCCTGGATCAGGCGGGCCATCGGGCGGGCACCCATAAGTGGATCAAAGCCATTTTCGGCCAGGTAGTTTTTCAGGGCGTCGGTAAAGGTGACTTCCACTTTCTTCTCATGCAGCTGTTCTTCCAGCTGCATGAGGAACTTGTCGACCACGCGCAGAATCACGTCCAGATCCAGCGGTTTGAACGAAATAGTGGCATCCAGGCGATTGCGGAACTCCGGGGTGAATACCCGCTTGATCTCTTCCATTTCGTCACCGGCCTGTTTCTTGGCCGTAAAGCCCATCACGGATTTGTTCAGCGTTTCCTGACCGGCATTGGTCGTGAGGATGATCACCACGTTACGGAAATCCGCCTTGCGACCATTGTTGTCGGTCAGCGTGCCGTGATCCATCACTTGTAGCAGCACGTTGTAAATGTCCTGATGCGCCTTTTCGATTTCATCGAGTAACAGGACGCAGTAAGGCTTCTTGTTAATGGCTTCGGTGAGTAACCCCCCCTGCTCGAAGCCGACATAGCCCGGTGGTGCACCAATCAACCGGGAAACCGCATGCCGTTCCATGTATTCCGACATGTCGAAACGCAGCAGTTCCACACCCAGGCAATAGGCCAGTTGTTTCGCGACTTCGGTTTTGCCGACCCCCGTAGGGCCGGAGAACAGGAAAGAACCAATCGGCTTGCTCGGGTTGCCCAAACCGGAACGTGCCATCTTGATGGCGCGGGTCAGCGCATCAATCGCTTTATCCTGGCCGAAGACCACGGCCTTCAGGTCGCGATCCAGATTTTTTAACGCACGTTTGTCGTCGTTAGACACATGCGATGGGGGAATACGGGCGATGCGCGAGACGATTTCTTCAATCTCGTGCTTGCCGACCACTTTCTTCTGTTTGCTCTTCGGCAGAATCCGCTGTGCAGCACCGGCCTCATCGATCACATCAATGGCCTTGTCGGGTAGATGCCGATCCGTAATATGGCGTGCCGCCAGTTCGGCGGCGGTGGTTAGCGCAGAGGCCGTGTACTTGATGCTGTGGTGGGCTTCGAAGCGCGATTTCAGCCCCTTGAGAATTTCAATCGTTTCGGCGACAGAGGGTTCGTTGACATCCACTTTCTGGAAGCGGCGGGAGAGGGCCGAATCCTTCTCGAAAATGCCGCGATACTCGACAAACGTCGTCGCGCCAATGCAACGTAATTGACCGTTGGCCAACGCCGGTTTGAGCAGATTGGACGCATCCAAT
Organism: uncultured Dechloromonas sp.; assembly: GCA_964387485.1. Classification (GTDB taxonomy): domain Bacteria; phylum Pseudomonadota; class Gammaproteobacteria; order Burkholderiales; family Rhodocyclaceae; genus Fluviibacter. The sequence continues at coordinate 2,809 of CAYLWV010000029.1, forward strand.
GTGCCTCCGGAAGCCGAGCCGGCACCGATCAATGTGTGAATTTCATCAATGAACAATACGGCATTCGGATTGTCCTTGAGTGCTTTCAGAACGCCTTTGAGACGTTGTTCGAAATCACCCCGATATTTGGTGCCGGCGAGGAGTGCACCCATGTCCAGAGAGTAGACCAGGGCTTCGGCCAGAACATCTGGCACGTCCTTGTCGACAATGCGGCGCGCCAGACCTTCGGCAATGGCGGTTTTGCCAACGCCGGCTTCGCCGACCAGCAACGGGTTGTTCTTGCGTCTGCGGCAGAGGATCTGGACCACGCGTTCCAGTTCGCGGTCACGGCCAATGAGCGGGTCGATCTTTCCGTGCTGGGCAAGGATGTTCAGGTTGATCGTGTATTGTTCCAGCGGGCCGCTTTGTGCTTTCTCAGTGCTCTCAGTATCGCCATCCTCGCCTTGGCTCTTGGCACTATCACGCGGTACTTTGGCAATCCCGTGTGAAATGAAGTTGACGAGATCCAGGCGCGTGATGTTCTGCTTTTGCAGAAAGTACACCGCATGGGAATCCTTCTCGCCAAAAATGGCGACCAGCACATTGGCACCGGTGACTTCCTTTTTGCCTGAAGATTGCACGTGCAGAATCGCCCGCTGGATCACGCGCTGAAAGCCCAGTGTCGGTTGTGTTTCGGTCTCGGTATTGTCTTCAACGACCGGGGTGTGCTCTTCGACGAAGCGCGTTAACTCAAGGCGGAGTGCTTCAAGCTGAGCACCGGAAGCACGTAGGGCTTCCGACGCCGATGGGTTGTCAATCAGCGCCAGTAGCAGATGCTCGACCGTGATGAATTCATGGCGCTTCTGGCGTGCTTCGACAAAAGCCGTGTGCAGACTGACTTCAAGTTCCTGGGCAATCATGGGGCTTCCTCCATCACGCAGGCCAGAGGGTGTTGATGTTCTCTGGCCAGATTAACAACTTGTTCAACTTTGCTGGCGGCGATATCGCGGGTATAAATACCGCAAATGCCGCGGCCATCGGTGTGCACATCCAGCATAACCCGCATGGCACGGTCATGGTCCATCCGGAAAATGCGTTGTAATACGTCAACGACAAAATCCATGGGCGTGAAATCGTCATTCAAAAGCAACACCTGATACAGCGGGGGGTAGCGCAAATCCACCGCTTCTCGTTCAAGAACCGCGGTGCCTTCCTGGGTTTTTCTATGGTCAGCCATGGGCACAATTTAAGGCTTGAAGGCCAAATCTTCAATGGGTTTGGCATAAAAGTCCGTCGAATCCGGCAGATAGGGACCTGCGGTGCAGCATAAAAAATTGCAAAAACAGGTTGACGATGCGTAAAACATCGCGTAAAAAAGGCAAATACCGGGATTCCGGTACAGGGAGGAGTGTGGGCGCACCCGGTGTGCTACGTTCTGAAATAGTTTAAAGAGGTCAGTACGACCGGAAGGAAGCAGTAAAATGGCACTAGGTACCGTCAAGTGGTTCAATGACGCAAAGGGTTTTGGTTTCATCACGCCGGACGGCGGCGGTGAAGATCTGTTCGCCCATTTCTCCGCAATCACCATGAATGGTTTCAAGACCCTGAAGGAAGGCGAACGCGTCTCCTTCGACGTGGTCGACGGCCCGAAGGGTAAGCAAGCCGCTAACATCGGTCGCGCTTAATGCGGTTATCGTGGTGCCTCTCGGGCACCACGATGCTGAAAAAGCCCGCCTTCTGGCGGGCTTTTTCTATTGTGCGCCATCGTTCTGTATCATCCGGTTATGGTTCGATTCAGTAAAACGCTCGCGGTTGTCCTGGCCATTAGCATGACGGCAACGTCAATGCCTGCCGGGGTATGGGCAGCATCCACCGAACTGCCGGAGCTGGGTGACGCGGCGCATGAGGTCCTACCGCCCCAGTTGCAGCGTAAGCTCGGAGCGGAGTTCTATAATGAAATCCGGCTGCGTGAGCCGTCCTATATCGATGACCCGGAAATTGCCGGTTACGTGAACCGCGTGGGGCGTCGTCTGGTCTCCGCCAGTGCAGACCCGAACGGCAAATTTACATTCTTTGTCTTGCGTGATCGTCAGATCAACGCTTTCGCCACCTTTGGTGGCTATGTGGGTATCAATACGGGCTTGCTGCTGGCAGCACGCACCGAGTCCGAATTCGCGGGGGTGCTGGCCCACGAAATCTCACATGTGACGCAGCAGCACCTGGCGCGCGGTATCATGGCCGCACAGAACCAGTCCATGTCGTCACTGGCAAGTCTAGCGCTGCTGATTTTGGCTGCCCGAGCCGGTGGTAACACCGGGCAAATTGCTCAGGGGGCGGGGCAGGCCATCCAAGCGGCCAATATGCAGTCGCAGCTAGGTTACTCGCGTGATTTCGAACGGGAAGCGGATCGTGTGGGTTACACCACGCTGACCAAAGCCGGTTATGATCCGAAGGGCATGGCGGATTTTTTCGAGCGCTTGCAAAAAGCCACAGCGCTTTATGAAAACAACGCGCCCGTGTACTTGCGGACGCACCCACTGACGACGGAGCGAATTTCCGATATGCAGGGCCGGGCACATAATGCCCCCTATCGCCAGGTGCGAGATGCGGAAGAGTTTTACTTGGTGCGTGCCAAATTACGTGCCATGGAGTTCGTGCCGCAGGATGCGCTGGCCGAATTTGAAACGCAGCTCCGCGAACGTCGTTTCGCTCATGAGTCATCGGTCTGGTATGGCATCTCCCGCGCCCAATTGCGTCTGGGCCGTCTGACGGATGCCGAAAAATCCTTGCTGCAGGCCAGAAAGCTCGCGCAGCCCAATCCGATGTTCGAGACGCTTGCGGCAGAAATCAAACTGGCTGAGAAAGACCTGCCAGCAGCGACGCAAGTCTATCGTGAGGGCACCAAGCGTTACCCCAATGACGAGGCCTTGATGCTGGGTCTGGTGAATGCACTGCAACTGCAGGGTCAGAACGAGGCTGCGATACAGATTCTTGATACCCGCTTACGACATGGCCCGCGCGATGCCAAAATGTATCTGCTGCAGGCACAATCGTATGCGGCGCTGGGTAAATCGGTGCAATCTCGTCAGGCAACCGCCGAAGCCTATGCCCTGAATGGGCAGACTCAGGCCGCCGTTGAACAGCTGGAGCTGGCACAGCGTGAAGCTAGGCAGTTTCAAGAGCAGTCGATGATTGATGCCCGGTTGCGCGCTTTGCGTGCGCAGGTCATTGAAGAGCGTAAATCGGCGAATCAGTCGCCGTTCTAGAGTGAATGTGTGTTGAGTATCCGTCATGATTGATCACAATCCGCCAGCATCGCATCGACAACTCGATGTCAGCGGCCAGAAATGCCCGATGCCGATTCTGAAGACCAAAAAAGCACTGGCTGATATGGCGAGTGGTGAGGTGCTCGAAATCCGTGCGACGGATCCGGCAACGAAAGATGATTTCGCTGCTTTTGCACGGCAAACGGGTCATGTGCTCCTGCACATGCATGAAGCCGCGGGTGTGCTGACCTTTCATCTACAGCGTAAGTAGTGATGGCACTGCAGGAACCGGCCGTCCTGTTTCGCGATGCGCTGGCACCGGCAGCCGAGTTAGCCTCGTTGTGTTGTAGCGATCTGCGTGCCACCTGGTCGGTTCATGATGTGGCATCGTTGAACCAGGCGCTAGCGGATGCCGATGCAGCATGCGCCCGGGGTGCTTATGTGGTGTTTGCTCTGGATTACGAGCTCGGGCGTATTCTGGAACCCCACGTTTCTGATCCGTCCAGGTGCCATGCAGGCCATTCGGCGCCGCTGGGCTATTTCTGGCTATTTGACAAGGCGAACTGGCTGACCTGTGCAGAAGCCGATGAGTGGCTGATGGCCCGTGCTTCCGGCAATGTCGCGCAGGGGGTCGGCGCAGCGGGCGCAGATGATCTGGCAGGTTGTCTACGTGGGCAGCCGGCGCTCAGCCAGGCCCATTACACCGAAAAGATCAGCGAGATACGTCAGGCCATTGCCGCAGGTGATGTGTATCAGGTCAATTTTACGTTGCCACTGGATGTCACGCTCTACGGCGACCCGGCGCGTGTCTTTCTGAATCTGGCGCGCACGCAACCGACATCGCATGCAGTGTATCTCGATCTGCCCGAGTATCAGGTGCTGTCCCTGTCGCCGGAGCTTTTTTTCACCGTCGATGGTGCACAGATTACCGTCCGGCCGATGAAAGGCACGGCACCACGCGCCGCAGATGCCGGCGCTGATGCTCGTGCCGCGGCCGGCTTGCTTGCTTCGGAAAAAAACCGGGCTGAAAACCTGATGATCGTCGATCTGCTGCGTAATGATCTTGGGCGAGTGGCCGTGCCGGGTTCAGTACAGGTAGAGACGCTGTTCGAGATCGAGCCTTATCCAACGGTGCATCAGATGACCTCGACGATCTCGGCCCGGCTGAAGACTGCCGGGCTGGCAGATCTGATACCGGCTCTGTTTCCCTGCGGGTCGGTGACGGGGGCGCCAAAGATCGCCGCCATGCAGAAAATCGACGCGCTTGAGATTGCACCACGCGGCTTGTATACGGGCAGTGTGGGCTGGGCTAGCGCTGACCGGATTCGTGCCAATGTGGCGATACGGACCCTTGTCCTGGATCCGCCCGTCAGTGAGGCCGCACTTGCCCGGAGCGCTGTGCTGGGTGTCGGAAGCGGCATCGTCTGGGATTCGGATCCCGAGGAAGAGTACGCCGAATGCCTGCTGAAAAGTGCCTTCATCACGAAGCATGATCCCGGTTTTTCGCTTTTTGAGACCTTGCGGCTGGAGCTGCCGGCGGAAGATCTGGCGGCGACCTTGCCGCTGGTTGAGCTCTTTCCACGTTACCGCCTGCATCGGGATCGTTTGCAGGCATCTGCCGCCGCTTTGGGCTTCGGTTATGACGAGGCCGCATTCGAAGCCATCCTCTGGCAAGTGAAAGCGGAGATTCGCCAGAAACAGTGCAGGAGTCCGGGTGGCAGGCTTTATCGCGTTCGTGTTGATCTGTCACATGGTGGCGGCTTGCGTGCCACCTGGTCCGCCTTGCCACCATTGGCGGATCGTGTGGCATTGATCTGGTCGACAGAGGTACTGGAAGCGACCGATCCGTTGCTTCGACACAAGGTTTCAGCACGTACCCGCTACGATGCAGCCGTCGACATGGCCGTCAGCCAACAGGCATTTGATGCGCTGTTCTGTAATGCGGCCGGTCAGGTTTGTGAGGGCGCGCGTAGCAATGTGTTTGTGCGCGAGGGCCAACGGTTGCTGACGCCACCACTACGCTGCGGCTTGTTGCCCGGTGTATTGCGCACTGAATTACTCGCTACGGGTGCTGCCTGTGAATCCCTGCTGACGGTAGCTGATATCAAGGCGGCGTCGAGAGAGGGCCGGCTCCGCGTGGGTAATGCCCTGCGCGGTTTGATGCCGGCCTATCTCAAGTAGCTTATTGCGCCTGTAGTTTGGCCAATTGAGGCTTCAGGATGCTGAGCGTGTTGCCAAAATCAGCCATGCGCTGACGTTCCTGTTCCACCACAGCCGGCGGCGCACGATCAACAAACGAGGCGTTGCCCAGTTTGCTTTCGGCCTTTTTGATTTCGCCTTCCAGACGGGTAATTTCCTTCTCCAGGCGGGCGATTTCTGCCGGTACATCGATTGCCACTTCCAGCATCAGCTGGATGTTGCCAATCACGGCCACCGGTGCCAGTGCATCGGCCGGCAGTGCTTCAACGAAGCGTACATCCGCCAGTTTGGCCAGCGCCTTGAGCACGGGTGCGGCTTCGCTCAGAGAGGTTTGCTCAGTCAGGCTCGCCGCGATCATCAGTGGCACCTTCGTGGCAGGCGACAGGCTCATCTCGCCCCGCAGGTTACGGCAGGCCGAGACCAGGCCCTTAAGGCGTTCGATCTGGGCTTCGGCGGCGGCATCAATGCGCTGTTCATCGCACATCGGGTAGCCGGCCAGCAGAATCGTCTCGTGCGTCTTGCGGCCGGCCATTGGTGCGACCGTTTGCCAGAGCTCTTCCGTGATGAACGGCACGAAGGGATGGGCCAGACGCAGCATGGTTTCGAGCACTCGCAGCAGGGTGCGGCGGGTCGTCCGTTGTTCTTCCGGTGTGCCATTTTGAATCTGGGTCTTGGCGATTTCGAGGTACCAGTCGCAGTACTCGTCCCACACCAGGTGGTAAAGCGCCTGAGCGGCCAGGTCGAAACGGTATTCGGCAAATTGCTGCGCGATCTCGGCTTCGGCACGTTGCAGCAGACTGATGATCCAGCGATCTGCCGCTGAATAATGCAGTTCGGTATCGTTCGCCTCAACACCGCAGTCCTGATCTTCGGTATTCATCAGCACGAAGCGGGTGGCGTTCCACAGCTTGTTACAGAAGTTGCGATAGCCTTCGCAGCGCGACAGATCGAATTTGATGTCGCGGCCTGGGCTGGCCAGCGAGGTGAACGTGAAACGCAGGGCATCGGTACCAAAGCTCGGAATACCGTCCGGGAACTCCTTGCGCGTTTCTTTTTCAATGCTCTGTGCCTGTTTCGGATTCATCAGGCCGAAGGTGCGTTTTTTGACCAGCTCATCGAGCGTGATGCCGTCGATGAGATCAATCGGATCGAGCACATTGCCCTTCGACTTGCTCATCTTCTGACCCTTGCTATCGCGGATCAGACCGTGCACATAGACATCCTTGAACGGAATACGACCGGTCAGATGGTTGGTCATCATCACCATCCGGGCAACCCAGAAGAAGATGATGTCGAAGCCGGTAACGAGCACGCTGGTCGGTAGATAACGCTCCAGCATTGCATTCGGCGTGGCTGGCCAATCCGGTGTCCAGTCCAGCGTTGAGAATGGCCACAGGGCGCTGGAGTACCAGGTGTCGAGCACATCTTCGTCACGATGCAGGGTGCCGGTGTAACCGTCGGCGCTGGCCTTGACCTTCGCTTCAGCTTCATCGTGCGCGACATAGACCTTGCCCTCATCGCTGTACCAGGCAGGAATCTGATGACCCCACCACAGTTGACGCGAGATGCACCAGTCCTGGATGTTGTTCAGCCACTGATTGTAGGTATTGACCCAGTTTTCCGGATGGAAGCGGATTTCGCCACTGGCCACGACATCCAGCGCTTTCTGCGTAATCGACTTACCGTCCACCCCGGGCTTGGACATCGCCACAAACCATTGATCGGTCAGCATCGGTTCGATGACGACGCCCGTACGGTCGCCTCGCGGCACCTTGAGTTTGTGCTTGTCGGTTTTTTCCAGGATGCCCAGGGCTTCCAGATCTTCGACAATGATCTTGCGTGCCTCGAAGCGATCCAGGCCACGGTATTTCTCCGGCGCGTTGTCGTTGATCTTGGCATCCAGCGTCAGAATCGAAATCAGCGGCAGGTTGTGACGCTGGCCTACAGCATAGTCATTGAAATCGTGTGCGGGTGTGACCTTGACGCAGCCCGTACCGAATTCCAGATCGACGTAGCTGTCAGCAATGATCGGAATCTCGCGATCAGTCAGCGGCAGTTTCACCATCTTGCCGATGAGATGCTGGTAGCGAGGGTCTTCCGGGTGGACCATCACGGCCGTATCGCCGAGCATGGTTTCCGGACGGGTTGTCGCGACCGTCAGCGAACCACTACCATCGGCCAGCGGATAACGGATGTGCCAGAGGAAACCATCTTCCTCTTCCGACAGCACTTCCAGATCTGAAACGGCGGTATTGAGTTTCGGATCCCAGTTGACCAGGCGCTTGCCGCGATAGATAAGGCCTTCGTTGTAGAGACGGACAAAGCTTTCGGTCACAGTCTTCGACAAGCCGTCGTCCATCGTGAAGCGCTCGCGGGTCCAGTCGCAAGAGCTGCCCAGACGGCGCATCTGCTGGGTAATGGTGCCGCCGGAATAGGCTTTCCATTCCCACACTTTTTCCAGAAACTTCTCACGGCCCAGATCGTGACGCGAAATGCCATCCCGCTCCAGCTGACGTTCCACCACAATCTGCGTGGCAATGCCGGCGTGGTCTGTACCCGGCTGCCACAGCGTGTTGGCGCCACGCATACGGTGATAGCGGGTTAAGGCATCCATCAGTGTTTGGTTGAAACCATGGCCCATATGCAGCGTGCCGGTCACATTGGGCGGCGGCAGCAGAATACAGAAGGCTTCATCCTTGGCGGCATCATCACCGGCAGCAAAATAGCCGCGGTCTTCCCAGGTCTGGTACCAGCGGCGTTCGATATCGGCGGGTTCAAAGGATTTGGCAAGCGTCATGGTGATCAATTCGGAACAGGTTTAGTTGGATTTGCGATAAGTAATCGGGTAGCCGCGATCTTTGTAGAACGCCATGCGTTCACGCGCGGTAATTTTGTCAGCATCGTGCTGACTGACAATTTCGAATAGCCGCTGATAACGGGCGAAACCCGGCGGCACGTCATCGGCCAAATTGACCAGCAGCTCGTCTTGGGACACGGCTTCCAGATTGTCGGTAATGATGATCAGGGTGCGATCCGCTTCGGCGCTGTTCGAATGACAATGCGGGATGAAAGATTGCGGATCCGTGGCCCACAAGGCCTTATCAAAGGCTTCGGCTCGTGCCGGATCAGGAATGTAAAACGTGATGGGTTTGCGGCGCTCCCAGGCAAGCGTCGCCAGCCGGACAGCCTGGGTCAGGCGATCCGGCTGATCGTGGTAGCAGTCGATCTGCGTCACGTAGGTTCAGGCGCTTAGTCAGTCTTGCCGGCACGCTGCATCAGGAAGCGCGTCAGCAGCGGCACCGGGCGACCCGTGGCCCCCTTGTCCTTGCCCTGTACCCAGGCGGTACCGGCGATGTCCAGGTGCGCCCATGGGTAAGCCTTGGTGAAGCGTGACAGGAAGCAGGCTGCGGTAATCGTCCCACCCCAGCGGCCACCGATGTTGGCCATATCGGCAAACGGGCTCTTCAGCAGGTCCTGATAGTCGTCCCACAATGGCAGCTGCCAGGCGCGGTCCATGGTGGCGGTACCGGCGTTGCGCAGTTCGTCAACCAGCGGGTCGTTATTGCCCAGTAGGCCGGTGGCGACCTGGCCCAGAGCCACGACGCAGGCGCCGGTCAGTGTGGCGACATCCACCACGGCGGCGGGCTTGAAGCGCTCGGCGTAGGTCAGGGCGTCACACAGAATCAGACGGCCTTCGGCGTCGGTATTCAGAATCTCGATGGTCTGTCCCGACATCGAGGTCACAATGTCACCCGGACGCGTTGCGCTACCGCCCGGCATGTTTTCCGTTGTTGGCACAATAACCACCAGATTGATGGGTAGCTTCATGCCGGCCACCGCGCGCAGAGTGCCCAGCACACTGGCAGCACCGCACATGTCGTATTTCATCTCGTCCATTTCGGCGGCCGGCTTCAGCGAGATCCCACCGGTGTCGAAGGTAATACCCTTGCCGACCAGGGCGACCGGTTTTTCGGTCTTTTTGCCACCGTTGTATTCCAGCACAATGAACTTCGGCGGCTGGTCTGAGCCTTTGGCCACAGCGAGCAGCGAATGCATGCCCAGTTTTTCCATCGCGGCTTTTTCGAGGATCAGGCACTTCAGGCCAAAGGTCTTGGCCAGCTTCTTGGCTTCATTGGCCAGATAGGTGGGGGTGCAGATATTGCCCGGCAGATTGCCCAGGTCACGCGTCAGGTTCATCCCGTCGACGATGGCGGCACCCTGGGCAACGGCGTCCAGCGTGGCTTTGTTCGCTTTTTCGGCCAGCAGTACGGTCACGGACTTCAGTTTGACGGGAGTTGCTTTCGGCGTTGTCTTGAAGGCATCGAAGCGGTAGGCACACTCGCCCGCGAGCACGACGCTCTGGCGGACCGTAGCAGCGGCCGGCAGGTCCTTGAGGCTGATACTGGCCAGAGTGTTGACGGCGTCCGCGGCATTGGTGCCCAGTACGGCCTGGGTGGCTGTCCTGTTGGCCTGTGCCCAGCCTTTGTGATTCAGTTCATCGGCGTTGCCGAGCCCGACGAGGACCAGACGTGTGGCCTTGATGCCTTCCGGATGGCGAACCACCAGCGAGCTGCCGGGCTTGCCCGTAAAGTCACCCTGCTTGAGAAGGCGGCCGATGAGACCCTTGGCCGCTTGGTCGACTGCGGCCGTCGCGGCAGGTTGGGCACCCTGTTCGAACACACCCAGAATCAGGGCGTCGGTGCTCAAAGACTGGGGGGCGCCGGTTTTTGTGCTAAATTTCATCGGGTTCTCCGGAAGGAAATAGATTGCGCAGGGTTTGCACTGTAAACTTTAACCCGTGATTATCCCCGCCGGCATTGCTTTTCGTCAAAATTCCGCACTCAGTACAGGCCGCACCGTTTTGAAGCATTCTTTCCGATCATGATCTTTGCGCGCGCCATGCGGCGAGAATTCGTCCAGAATGCGGTGGCCATCTCGGTGGCCCTCCTGGTGATTCTGCTGACGACCTTTCTGGTTCGCCTGCTGAACGAAGCCACCATTGGCAAGGTATCGGCCGGTGCTGTGGGGCCTTTGCTTGGTTTTGCCATCTTTAACTTTTTGCCGATTCTGTTGTCGCTAGCCTGTTTCATGGCGATTCTGCTGACGTTGTCCCGTTGGTATCGGGACTCCGAAATGACGGTCTGGTTCAGTGCCGGACAGCCCCTGACGGCATGGATCCGACCGGTGCTGGTGTTTGCCATTCCGATCATGCTGGTGGTTGGCGCGCTGACGCAGGAGCTGGTGCCCTGGGCGCATGGCGAGAGTCTGAAATACCGCAAGCAGGTTTCGGATAAGAATGAACTTGGCCTGGTGCGCCCCGGTGTGTTTCGCGAGTCGACCGATGGGCGCCGGATCTTTTTTATCGAAGCGGCCGATAAATCCGGGGAAACCGTCCAGAATGTTTTTGTCAGCGATAATCAGCCGGACAAGCTGGGCATCACCGTGGCGGAGCGGGGTCGGCAGGAAGTGCACGAGAACGGTGACCGCTTCATCGTGTTGGAAAAAGGCCATCGTTACGAATTGAAGCCGAATTCCCCGGAGCTGCGGGAAATGGCCTACGAGCAATACGGCTTCCGTGTGGAAACCAAGGCCTCAGATAACAGCATGCGGCATCAGGACAGCACGCCGACCCGAGAGCTGCTTATCAATCCCACGCGAGAAAGCCTGGGCGATGTGGTCACGCGTGTCGGTACCACGATCATGGTGGTCATGTTGGCACTGCTGGCCATTCCGCTGTCTTACGTCAACCCGCGTGCCGGCCGTTCGGCCAATATGATTCTGGCGTTGCTGGTTTATTTTGTGTACATCAATCTGATGACCATTGCCCGGGCCTGGGTCATTCAGGGGCGTTTGCCTTTTGCCGTCGGGCTTGTGGTGCCGCATCTGATCATGCTGTCGGTGTTGGTCTTCGGTTTCTATTACCGTATGACGGCGACCACCCGCGGCTCCCGTCGTCGCGTTCGGGGCACCGCCAAGGTAGGAGCCTGACATGATCTATCGCAAATATGTCGGTCGTGAGGTGTTGCTTGCAACGCTGCTGATTCTCGGTGCGTTCATGGTGCTGTTTGCCTTTTTCGACCTGATGGGCGAGCTGGGCAAACTGGGTGAGGGCGGTTACAAGCTCTATCAAGCCATTGTGTATGTGGCGTTGATCCAGCCGGGCCGGATTTACGAACTCATGCCGATTTGTGTGCTGATTGGTACGCTCTATGCCTTGTCGAATCTGGCGCGGCATTCTGAAATCAACGTGTTACGCGTGTCGGGCGTTTCCAGCACGCAGCTGATGACGACCCTGATGCGCGTCGGTTTCTGGCTCGTTCTGGCGACCTTTATCTTGGGCGAGTTTGTTGTGGCGCCGGCCGAACAGAAGGCCCAGGAGTGGCGAGTCAAGGCCATGAGCGGCACCATTACCCAGGGGCTGCAGTCCGGCGTCTGGGTCAAGGACGATAAAACCTTCGCCAATATCAATGCCCTGCGTCCGGACGGTCGTCTGGAATCGGTGCGGATTTACCAGTTCCGCAAGGATATGACGCTGGACCGCGTCTCTTATGCCAAAACGGCTACCTTCCAGGCGCCGGATACGTGGATGCTCAACGAAGTCTCGGAAACCGTGCTGGATGGGCAGCGCGTCCGCCAGGTGCAGTTGCCCAGCAAAGCCTGGCAGTCGGCCATTACCCCGGAAGTGCTGCAGGTGCTGCTGGTCCGCCCGCATCTGATGTCGGTGTATGAGCTCTACACCTATATCCAGCATCTCAAGCGTAATGGCCTGGGCAGTGACACCTACGTGATTGCGACCTGGAAAAAAGTGTTTTATCCCCTGTCGATTCTGGTCATGATGGCGCTGGCCTTACCCTTTGCTTACCGCCATGATCGTGTGGGCGGGGTCAGTCTACGCATTTTTGCCGGGGTGATGATTGGCGCCCTGTTCTACATGCTGAACGGGCTAGTCTCCAGCCTGGGCGCCATTAACAACTGGTCCCCTTTTGTGACCGCAGCGTTGCCGATGATTCTGTTTATGGGCGCAGCAGTCGGGTTGCTTAAGCGCGCCGAAAAGCGTTAAGCGTCAGCGCGGTTGTCCGGCGGTTTGGGCGCGTACACGATGCGGCTGCCCGCAATACGGTCGTGCAGAAACTGTCTGTCGGGATCCAGTACACACCAGAGCAGCGCCAGACCGGTCGGCCAGCAGATCCAGGCCATGCCATAGCGGACCAGCGCCTGTAGCGGCCGCAGATTTTTGCCGGTTTGGGCATCGACCAGATAAAGCCGCCAGGTTTTCATGGCCAGGGTCTGGCCGGCACGTACCCAGCACCAGACAAAATAGGTACCGAACAGCAAAAATAGATAGAGCCAGAGCAGGCCGGGGCCGGGCATGAGCCGGCTGACCCCCGCAAAGAGCGCCAGCGGGAGTAGAAACAGGAAGACCCCCAGTGCCACAATGACCAGGGCTTCATAGAGCAGACTACCCAGGCGGCGGCCCAGGGGTGCCCGTTCAACGACTGTCATTGCTTGTGGGCTCCACCGCGGCCGGTGCTGGCGGTTCTTCCGGTGGTTTGGCCGGTGCAAAGGTCAGCGGGCTGGCGGGGAGGGCGGGTTTGGGCGGTACCACCTTGACGGCAGAGGGTGCGGTAACCAGCGTGCCGGCCACGGTGCCGCTGGGTAGGGCGCCTTCTTTGGTGGTGGTTGCCGTCGGCTTGCCATCAACGGATGGTGTGCGGGCTGCGCGTTTATTGGCTTTATCCAGTTCGCGGGCTTCTTCTTCCAGGCGGGCGCGCACGCTTTCCGGCAGGTTCTGGTAATCCGCCCATTTTTGGGCAAGCGCTGCGCGCTCTTCGGCATTTGTCTGCCGGCTCAGCTCACGAAAGCGTTCACGGGCGGCCTGGCGTTGGGCCGGCGTCAGACTGGCCCAGGCCTGCATGCGTTCACGGACGCGTTCTTGTTCGGCCTCACTCAGGTTCGGGTAACGTGCCGCGATTTCCAGCCATTTTTTCCGGCGGAATCGCTCCATGTTATTCCAGTCTTCTTCCAGTGGCGCCAGAATTGCCTTCTGATCGGCATTCAGGTCTTTCCAGTCCGGCTGCGGGGCGACCGCTACCCGCACACCACTCGGTGTGTCCTGGTTGGGGCGTACGCGCGGGTAGCCCACCACCACCGCAATGATGGTGGCGAGCAGCGCCAGCAGAATCAGTCCGTTTCGGCCGGCGATCCGCTGGAAAGCCATGTCTGAAATCCCTTGTCGATCAATGCATGAGGCGGTAGCGCTTCACTCAGCAGGGCGCTGTCTTCGGTGGCCAGATCTTCGATCTGGCTTTGTGCCTGCCAGAACATGAAGACACCCGTTAGTAACAAAATACCGGCTGATGCGGCCCAGCGGCGCCAATCCGTCGCAGATCCAAAGGTGTCACCGAACAGGCTGCCAATGGCGCGGTGCGTTCCCTGGCCGGCCAGTTGCAAGGCGCTCTGAAACTGTTTCTGATGGCATAGCGCCTGTTCGCGCATCTGGGCTAGGCGGGCGGTGATGCGGCTGGGTAACACGGTGGTGCTCTGATCCAGCGCCTGCGCCATGGCCTTGGCCAGCAGGTCATCCTGCCGCTGGGTCGGGTGGTGCGATTCGTGGGTCATAGCTGTATTCCTTTTTCTTTCAGAGCCGCTGCCAGCGCCTGGGTTGCGCGCGAGCAGTGGGTTTTGACGCTGCCCTGGGAGCAACCCATGGCTTCGGCCGTCTCTGCAGTGTCCAATCCCTCCCAATAACGCAGCAGGAAGGCTTCTCGTTGACGTGCTGGCAGTTTGGCCAGTTCATTTTCCAAGATTTCCAGTAGCCGGCGCTGTTCCAGGGCCGTTTCCGGGGTGATCTGAGGTTCCGCATTCGGGTCGCGCAGCCGGTCGATGCGATCCTGGTCATCTTCATCGTCGCCGCTGTTGCCGCCGAGGGCTGAAAAGAGGGTAGTCCAGGTGCTTCTGACCTTGGTCCGTCGGTAAAAATCCCGGATGGTGTTCTGCAGAATGCGCTGGAATAGCGCCGGCAGCTCTTCGGCCGGCCGGTCGCCATAGTTTTCCGCCAGCTTGAGCATGCTGTCCTGCACGATATCAAGCGCGTTTTCCTCGTTATGCACGGCAAACCAGGCCGTTTTATAGGCCCGGCGCTCGACATCAGCGA
>CAYLWV010000030.1:0-17393 GCA_964387485.1 uncultured Dechloromonas sp.
TCGGCCGTAAAGCCACGTACGCCACCTTCTTCCTGCTCGGCTTTGCCATGTATGCGGCGATTCCGAGTACGGCGCAAGGTGCCAGCCTAGCGTTGTTCGTGATCTTCATGTGTGTGATTCTCTCAATGTACGGCGGATGCTTCGCGACCGTACCTGCCTATCTGGCGGACATGTTCGGCACCAAGTTCGTTGGCGCCATCCATGGTCGACTACTCACGGCCTGGTCGGCCGCCGGCATCTTTGGCCCGGTTATCGTCAACTATCTGCGTGAATATCAGCTAGCGCATGGCGTTGCCCGCGCCGATGCCTACAACATCACGATGTACATTCTCTCTGCCCTACTCATCATCGGTTTTATCGCCAACTGGCTGGTGCGCCCGGTATCTGAAGAGCTGCACATGAGCAAGGAAGAAGTCGCCGAGGAAAAGAAAATCGCCGACGATACACACGAGCACTTTGTAGCAGATGTTGCAGCCATTGCGCATGAAGTCAGCCACTCCTGGAAAATTGCGCTGGCCTGGGCAGCAGTCTCCATCCCCATGGCTTGGGGCATGTGGATTACCTTACAAAAGGCATTGCTGCTTTTCAAATAATCCAGCTCACTGACACAACAAAGCCGCTTGATTTTTCAAGCGGCTTTGTTGCTTCTGGGCCAGAGGATGCTTCACCGGTCTGTTGTGTACGAAGCCTTGTGGCTTATAGCCCAGACAGAGCTAAACGGATGGCGGCAATTAGGAAAACCCCTGCGAACACGGTCTTGGCGATTTTTTGAATCGTCTTCGACCCCTTTGACCGCTTAGCAAATCTGTAAGCCATAACAGCAAAGATCACATCGAAAACGATTCCAATGCCTACCAAGATACTTCCGAGAAATAGATATTGAGGCAATAGTGCTTCCTGGCTCGAAACAAACTGGGGTAGCAAAAGCGCGCAGAACATAAAGGCTTTAGGGTTCACGAGATTTGTCAGGAACCCGCTCTGTAATGCCGCGGATCCAGCGTGAGCTTCAATCTTAGTTTCTGAAGGAGTGCCTGTTCTAGATCGCACAATCTTCCAGGCAATCCAGACAAAATATCCCGCTCCAACCCACCGAACGACATCGAATAAAACGGGGTGGGCTTTGAATGCCGCCGCCAAACCAACGGCACTCAGAGTTACATGGAAGATTCGTGATATCGCAAGCCCCAAAGCAACGAGCAAGCCGTTCCTCTCTCCGCTCATCGCTGAGGTCGATACGACCATCGCCATGTCAGGTCCAGGCAATAGATAAACCGTTACAAGTGCCGCCACAAATAACCAGAGATCTGAGCTAGCCATCTAAAATCCAGTTTTCGTTGAAAATAGAATTTTCTATCAACTCGAACGGCGGATTGTTGCTTATTTAATCGCGGAACAGCTAGAATCGGGCAGAATCTGTCTATAATTCTGAGTTTGAGAAATGAAAACCCTCGACAAAACCGACATCGCGATTCTTAGGGAAGTTCAAGCCGATGGACGCCTATCAAACGCCAAGCTGTCGGAAAAACTGGCGCTGAGTGAAACCCCTTGCTGGAGAAGGTTGAAGCTCCTTGAATCTGAAGCATTCATCGAGGGGTACCAAGCCATACTCAACAGAAAGAAGTTGGGCTTTGGCGTTGTTGGATTCGTTCAAGTAACCATTGGAGACCATGCCAGCGATGACCCGCTCATCTTTGAACGAGAAGTGACCAACATTCCTGAAATTCTCTCTTGCCACAACGTCACGGGTGACTACGATTACCTTATTCAAATCGTAGCAACCGATTTGAACGCTTATGGCACATTCATCCGTGACCGACTTCGTAAATTACCTGGCGTCACTGCAATTCATTCGAACTTATCTCTCAGAGAGATCAAGTCAACGCTATCTCTACCCATATAAACGGCAAAACACGCAACCCGCTGAGCCCACAAAGGTCTCGTTGACCGTACCCGCCGAAGCAACTGTTGAGCAACTTGCTGTTAGCAACTGATCATTCTGGAACACCTCACCCTCCAGAATATAGGTGAATTTGCAGCCTGCGCTTTATTTGTCGGCTGTTCTTGACGAGACAATTTCAGCAACCTGAGCGTTGAAGTGGGTGTCGTTGGGATCTGACATTCCTTTGACCACGCCCTGAGCATCCTCTGAAATTCTGTTCTGGCTCATTTTCCATTTACCTGTTATTTCGGTAATCTGGATTTCCAGCCCCACAATGGCCTTTAACTGGGATTCAATAAAGTCCGTTGGTGCATCATTTACCTTCCAGGGACTCTTCCGTTTTTCTTCCATCGAATCAGTAACGTCACCTACCTGGTTTCTAAGCCAATCAGTCGATTCAATGACTGTGGGAATACCCCTCACCTGAACCATTTCATAGTTCCATGTTGGCACCACTCTGTGTGAGATCTGCTTTGAAGGATACCAATCAGGCGTGACATAGCTCTCTGCACCTTGAAAGACGACAAGGCACTCATCGAGGTCCGCGAGCTCTTGCCAATGCAAATTGGCTTTTGCCATATGTGCAACAAGCATCCGCCTGCCAGCATGCTCCCGATACAGAAATGGCAACGGTGATGCGGACAACCCCGATGCCCCTGCCGTAACAAGTAAACCCAACGGATGCTGCCGAATCAAACCGGCTAAAACTTCGGGATCGGTTTCTCGAAAGGTAGCCGGTAAATACATACGGCTTACTCCACCGTCACACTCTTCGCAAGGTTTCTCGGTTTATCCACGTCCGTGCCCTTGGCCAGTGCCGTGTGATACGACAGCAGTTGCAGCGGTACCGTGTGGACAATGGGCGACAGGCTGCCGGCATGATCCGGTACGGTGATGACGTGGACGCCGTCTTCTGATTGGAAACCAGTGTTGGCGTCGGCCAGGACGAAGAGTTCCCCACCCCGGGCTTTGACTTCCTGCAAGTTGCTCTTGAGCTTTTCAAGGAGCTGGTTGTTGGGAGCAACAGAAATGACGGGCATGTCTTTGTCGACCAGCGCCAGCGGGCCATGCTTGAGTTCGCCGGCCGCATAGGCTTCGGCGTGGATATAGGTGATCTCTTTGAGCTTCAACGCCCCTTCGAGGGCGATGGGGTAATGCACGCCACGGCCGAGGAACAAGGCATGGTGCTTGTCGGCAAACTTCTGCGCCCAGTCTTTAACCTGGGGTTCGAGCGCTAACACCGAGGTGATGGCGGCCGGCAGATGGCGTAGGTCGTGGACGAGATTCGCCATGTGGTCTGGGCTGATACTGCCTTTGACTTTGGCCAGCACCAGGGTCAGCACATAGAGTGCCGCCAGCTGGGTGGTAAAGGCTTTGGTCGAGGCAACACCGATTTCCGGGCCGGCGTGGGTGAGGAAGCGCAACGGGCAGGCACGGATGATGGCGGATTCGGGGACGTTACAGATGGCCAGGGCATGGGGCATGCCCAGATCCTGGGCGTGCTTCAGCGCCGCCAAAGTATCCGCGGTCTCGCCCGATTGGGAGATGGCAATGACGAGGGTCTTGGGGTCAGGGACGCTGTCGCGGTAGCGGTATTCACTGGCGATTTCGACCGATACGGGGAGCTTAGCCAGGCTTTCAAGCCAGTACCGAGCGGTGAGGCCGGCGTGGTAGCTGGTGCCGCAGGCCAGGATGAGGATGCGGTCGATGTCCCGGAAGATGCCTTCGGCCTGGGCACCGAACCAACCGGCCTGGACGGTCTGGGCACTGCCCAGCATGTCGAGGGTATTAATGATGGCACCGGGCTGCTCGAAAATCTCTTTTTGCATGTAGTGGGCATAGGCGCCCAGTTCGACGGCATCGGCAGACAGTTGGGATGCCACTTCTTCCCGAATCGCAGGACTCCCGTCCTGACGGGTAATCGTAACGGATTCCGGGGTGAGGACGGCGACGTCGCCGTTCTCAAGGTAAACCATACGACGGGTGACCTGCAGAAGGGCTGCGGTATCCGAAGCGGCATAGTTGGCATCATCGGCCAGGCCCAGAACCAGCGGGGAGCCTTCACGGGCAACGATAGCGGTATGGGGGTTGTCCTGCTGGATGACGCCGATGGCGTAGGCGCCAATCAGGTGGGTGCAGGCGGCACGGACGGCGGAGACCAAGTCAGGTGAACCGGCGAGGTTCTGGTGTATGAGGTGGGCGATGACTTCAGTGTCGGTATCAGAGGTGAATTCATAACCGGCGGCTTTAAGTTCGCACCGCAGTTGTTCATGGTTCTCGATGATGCCGTTATGGACGACGGCTAAACCATTGGAAATATGCGGGTGGGCGTTACGTTCGCAGGGAGCGCCGTGAGTGGCCCAGCGGGTGTGGGCGATACCCGTGTCACCGACCAGACCCTGCTTCTCGGTCTCCGTTGTCAGGTCAGCCACGCGACCGGCCGAGCGCACACGTACCAAGGCATCACCATTGAGAACGGCGACCCCGGCCGAGTCATAGCCCCGGTACTCCAGCTTACGCAGGCCTTCGAGTAATACCGAGACAATCGTCTTTCGCGCTACCGCAACGACAATACCGCACATGGACCAGGCTCCGACATCAAAAATGAGTTTGGCAATTATACCGGCCGCTGCAAACCATTTCTGCTTATTTCCGGCGATTCATAAGCTTATGAATAATGGGTATAGGCCGATCGTCAAAGTTTGCGGATAATCCGATGTATTCACTCAACCATTAATTCCCGAGGTTCCCATGCGTATCGCCAATGACATCACCGCCCTGGTTGGCAACACGCCACTGGTGCGTATTAATCGCCTGGCAGCCGGCACCCAGGCTCAGCTTGTTGCCAAGCTCGAATACTTCAACCCGTCGCATAGCGTTAAAGATCGCATCGGGGTCGCTATGATCAACGCCGCCGAACAGGCCGGCCTGATCAAACCGGACACGGTGATTGTCGAGCCGACCAGCGGTAATACCGGCATTGCACTTGCCTTCGTCTGCGCCGCCCGTGGTTACAAGCTGGTTCTGACCATGCCGGAAACCATGTCCAAGGAACGCCGCGCGCTGTTGCGTGGCTATGGCGCAGAACTGATTCTGACCCCCGGCCCAGAAGGCATGGGCGGTGCCATCAAAAAAGCGGAAGAACTGGTAGCCGCCAACCCCAATTACTTCATGCCGCAACAGTTCAACAATCCGGCCAATCCGGAAATCCACCGCAACACCACCGCCGAAGAACTGTGGCGCGATACGGATGGCGAAATCGACATCCTCGTGGCCGGTGTCGGCACTGGCGGCACCATTACCGGCATCGCCGAGGCACTGAAAGCCCGCAAACCGGACTTCAAGGCGATTGCCGTGGAACCGGATGCCTCCCCCGTGCTGTCAGGCGGAGAAAAGGGACCGCACCCGATACAAGGTATTGGTGCCGGCTTCGTACCCGCCGTGCTGAACACCGGTGTAGTGGATGAGGTGATTCGCGTCAAGAACGAAGACGCTTTTGCAACGGCTCGTCGCGCCGCTCAGGAAGAAGGTCTGCTGGTCGGCATTTCGTCCGGTGCCGCACTCTGGGCAGCGCTTGAGGTGGCGCGCCGTCCCGAAAACGAGGGTAAACTAATTGCCGTCATCATTCCGTCCTTTGGTGAACGCTACCTGAGCACCGCGCTCTTCGCCGGCCTGACGGATTAACAGCCTAGATGACACCAAAATAAAAACGCCCCTTGGGGCGTTTTTATTTTTCATGGTCTGTCTAATCGGTTCAGGCTTTTAGCGGCTGGCTTTCACCGTCGCATTTCCCATAGCTGTCACATTGTTTTCCGTCAGCTCGCGCAGTTGATTCATCGACGCGTTGAACTGGGCAAACGCCTGGGTGGCAGAATCCACAGCGGAATGAATGGCGGCCACCGCTACTTCCGACCCTGCGGGTGAAGTCCGCGTCAGTTGTTCCGCCAGGCGAGCCATATCCGCCTTGAAGTGATCAAATCGCGCTTCAACAATATTCGTCGCATCTTCACGGGCGGCCGAGGTAATCTCGTAAACGCTGCGCGTATAGGCCATACCCTTTTCAACCTGCGGTTGAGCCAGCTTGACCGGCAGAGTCATCGCTTCCTGCGGATTTGACACGGACAAAGCAGCTTTGCCACTCAGCGCCATATCCTCAATGGCTTCGCGGGCAGCATGCAGATTGAGTGCGGCAACGCGTTCGGCCGACGCCAACGCCGTGTTGGCAACCGAAAGCAGCGTATCAACGGTCGCTCTTTGAGCGGCCAGGAAAGTTTCGGGGTTGAAAGCAGACATATTTGCCTCCGGAAAAGATTTAGGTGCGACAGTCTAACGCTTTAACATGCGTTAAGCATATACCGACCTCTCTGCCTCTCAACCACCAATCCCGTTCGGTCGATGATCATATCGCTGCAAGATCTCGATTGGCACGTAGTCCAGCACATGCTGATGGGTGCTTTCCAGAACGACCATCGGCGCACAACCGGCCTCATGTGCTTCGATCCAGCGACTCAGACAAAGACACCACTGATCTCCGGCCATCAAACCGGGAAACTGCCATTCCGGCCTTGGCGTACTCAAATCATTACCCCGTTGCTGACTGAACGCCAGAAAGGCCTTGGTCATCACCGCACAGACCAGATGGGCGCCCATATCAGACCCTTCAGAACGGCAGCAGCCATCACGCATAAAACCGGTCAGCGGCTCAAATGAACATGGCACGAGTGGCTCACCAAAAACATTTCGATCAAGCATCAGTTTTGCACCTTCGACAAATGCAGGTAAAAATAGTCAGATCATTGTAAAACGTCAACGTATGAACATCGCTCAGTGGACTCTTTTAATTGGCGGCATCAGCGCTGCCATTGCCGTCATACTTAATGCACTGGGTGCGCACGCTCTCAGCCCCACACTGAGCGCCAGCGGTATGCAGACCCTGTTTGCCACCGCAATCAATATTCACCAGATGCATGCGCTGGGGCTATTGCTGGTCGGGGTTCTCCTGATGCGCGCACCCAACAACCGGCTCTGGCAGATTGCCGCATGGCTGATTTTGGGCGGACAGCTCTTGTTTGCCGGCAACCTCTATTGGATCAGCCTGTACGGTCGCTCACCCGCACACTGGCTTACCCCAGTCGGTGGACTGTGCCTAATTCTGGGCTGGCTGGCTGTTGCAGCGGGCGCGCTTCGACGTACATCGGCGCGCACAGCAGACTCACTAAGTGCGGCGTACCAAGGCGACGCCCGCAACAGCGACCAGTAAACCCATCAGGCTCATCAGCGACAGGGTTTCACCAAACAACCCCCAGGCAATCAGGGCGGTCACCGGTGGCACCAGATAAAACAGACTGGCGACATTAACCGCGCTGCCCTGCCGGATCAAATAATTCAGCAGGCTGATGGCGCCTAGAGACAACACCAGCACCAGCCATCCCAGGGCAAAGAAAAACTCCCCCGTAAAACGAACGTGAAAGCCCTCAACCAGCCACGCCACCGGTAAGGTCACCAGTGCTGCGGCCATAAACTGAACAACCGCACCGGTGCGCCAATCGAAATGCGGACAGAACCGCTTCTGATAGAGCGTACCCAGGGTAATACCCAACAAGGCCAATAAGGCGGGTACGGTGCCCGCCAGTGAAAACTCGCCCTCAATCCGGCCCGCCAGCACCATCGTCGTTCCCAGAATACCGAGAACCAACCCGAACCATTGACGTCCACGGACGGCGTCACCCAGAAACAACGTGGCCAGCAGTGCCGTCAGCAAAGGCTGCAAACCCACGAGTAGACTCACCACGCCCGCCGGCAGCCCCTGACCAATCGCCATGAACACACCACCCAGATACACGGCCTGGATCAGGCATCCGGCCACCGCCAGATGCCCCCAAAGACGCAAACTACCCGGCCAACGGGCACCGGTTGCCCAGGCCACCGTACTCATCAGCAGAATCACGGCTGCATAACGCAGCAGGAGAAAGGTCAGCGGTTCAGCATAAGGCAAGCCGTATTTGGCGCCGATAAATCCAGTGCTCCACAGGAACACAAACAGTAGCGGGTAAACACCACTGGCACGGCTGGCGCGGCTTGAAGCAGCAGATTGGATCGAGCTCATAGGCGAATGTTATCCTGTCACCATGTCTTCTGCGCACCAACCAACAGACTGTATCGTTCACAGTACCCCCTGCACCATCACGGCGGTGGATGGCACAGCGCTGCAAGGGCATCTGTGGCGTGCGAACACGCAGCGACCGCATACGGCACTACTGATCAATGCCGCCACCGGTGTGGTTGCCCGCTATTACAGCCGCTATGCGGCCTATCTGGCCCGTGCCGGTTTTCTGGTACTGACTTATGACTACCGCGGCATTGGCCTGTCACGTCCGAAATCACTGCGCGGGTTCCGCGCGACCAAACATGATTGGGGCGCACTCGACTGCGAAGCTGCCCTGCAATTTCTGCATCAGCAAGCGCCGGATCTCCCCATGGGCGCGGTTTGTCACAGTATCGGTGGCTTTGCCCTGGGGCTGGCCCCGAGTGCCGCCTATGTTCAGCGAGCGCTCTTTGTTGGCTGTCAGTATGCTTACTGGCAGGACTACCGGCTATCGGTGCGTCTATTCATGTGGATGAACTGGCATTTGGTCATGCCGCTACTCACCAAGCTCTTCGGGTACTTTCCGGGCAAACGTCTGGGCTGGCTGGAAGACCTGCCGGCCGGTGTGGCCATGGAATGGGCAACACGCTTTCACCCGGCCTTTCACCGGCGCTATCGGTCACTCCCCCACGCCCAACCAGCGGCTCACAATCAAATTCTGGAAACCCGCATGTCCGCCATTCAGGCAGATATTCTGGCCATCGCGGATATCCGTGATCCTTTTGCCACCCCTGCGGCTACCCGCCGGCTACTCGCCTATTTCCGGCAAAGTCATCGGGAGTTCGCCCGGATCGACGCCCGTCGTCACCAGCTTCCGAAACTGGGGCACTTCGGCTTCTTCCACGACCGATTTGCCAACAGCCTATGGCCGCAAAGCCTGGCCTGGCTGCAGGGTGAAGCACACCCCTGGCCACGCAACTTCGACTGGCCCGCAGACAGCGCACCATGACAGCACCCACCGAACTCCAGGTCGGCACCGCCGAATTCCGCCGGGCCAACTGGGCCCTGGTCCTCGGCGGCTTTGCCTGCTTTACGCTGCTCTATGGCACACAGCCCATTCTCCCGCAGTTCACCGAGGCCTTTGCCATCTCGCCGACCCTGGCCAGCCTGACGGTGTCGGCAGGTACGCTGGCGCTCGCCTTTCTCCTGATTCCGCTGAGCATGCTGTCAGACCGTTACGGCCGGGCGCCGCTCATGAAAGCAGCGCTGCTCGGTGCCACCCTGTTTGCTTGGGCTTCAGCGCTGGCACCCGATTTTGAATGGCTGGTCATGACCCGCGCCGGTGTCGGTGCATGTATTGCCGCCCTGCCTGCTGCAGCCATGGCCTATCTGGGTGAAGAAATCGCACCGGGTGCCCGTGGGCGCGTCATGGGCATGTACATCGCCGGCAATGCCCTAGGCGGTATGTTCGGGCGTTTTCTCTCGGCGCTGGTGACTCAATACAGTAACTGGCACTGGGGACTGGCGGCACTGGCCCTCACTGGGGTCGTGTGTACCGTACTGTTCTGGCGTCTATTACCGCCGGCACGGCATTTCCAGAGCCGGTCTCTGGCTCCGCAGGTCTTGTGGACCGATATCCGACGAATCTATGCCGACCCCGGGCTTCCCTGGTTGTTCGCAACCGCATTCCTGATCATGGGCGCTTTTGTCAGCATCTACAATTACCTGGGTTTCCGCCTCAGCGCGGCGCCTTATGACCTCGGTCCGGCCGCCATTGGCACCGTGTTTCTGCTCTACGCCGTCGGTAGCGCGTCCTCAGCCTGGGCCGGCCATCTGGCGGATCGATATGGACGCGGCAAAATCATGCTCGGCATGATCAGCGCCATGGCCGTGGGCGTGCTGGCCACCCTGGATTCCAGCCTCGGCATCATCGTGCTGGGGCTGGCCATTTTTACCTTTGGTTATTTCGCCACCCATGCCATCGCCAGCGGCTGGGTGGGCTTTCGTGCGGGAGCACGGCGCGGTCTGGTGTCTGCCCTCTATCTATCGAGCTATTATCTGGGCAGCAGCTTCCTGGGCAGCACTTCGGGCCCTCTCTGGACGAACTACCAGTGGCCGGGCATGGTCATCGGCCTGATGCTCTGTGTCAGCTTGGTGTTCGCCATCGGGCTTTATCTGACCCGACTCGAACATACTGGCCGCTGAAGGTCTAGGCCACAAAACCTTCAGCCGCCAGCAATTCCCTTACGGACGCGGCGTATAGACGCCCTCGACCGCCTTCAACGCGGCGCGGTTCTCTTCATTGGTGCCACAGCCACCTTTGAGCCCATGAATCACCAGCGCCTGCGGCTCATTGCGGATGTAGAACACGCACTGACCGTTTTCATTGGCATACAGAAATTCGTCCGGCTTGTCTGTCCGAGTCGCCCAGCCCCACAGGCTGACACAACCCGCCGGGCCATTGGCACAACCATCACCGGGGACAATATTGCCGGCCGCCAGCTTGAAATTGACACCGCTGTTACTCAAACCGGTCATACGTAGCTCGGCGTGGTTGCCCTTGAGAAACAGGCCCGACAGATTAGTCTCCAGAGAGCCCGCGAGCGCTGCGCCGGACAGTAAGGCGCCGGCTATCAACAGCGAATTTTTTTTCATCATGCTTTCCTCTTGAGAATCGGATCGTTCACGATCCGGCGATATGCATTAAGCTTACGCCATTCTACGATTGAACAGACAAGGTTCACATGTTGCGTTGTACCCTCCTCGCGCTGACGCTGCTCCTCACCGCCTGCGCTGGCCCTAAAGTATTGAACCAGACGCCGGACAGCATCACCTTTGCGTTTCCCAGTGGTCGCCACGGCGTTGAAGACGTCAAGGAAGATGCCGAGCTGTACTGCCGCAAACGCGGCCTCCAT
The DNA here is from genome assembly GCA_964387485.1 of uncultured Dechloromonas sp. Lineage (GTDB taxonomy): Bacteria > Pseudomonadota > Gammaproteobacteria > Burkholderiales > Rhodocyclaceae > Fluviibacter. Next base: position 10,940 of record CAYLWV010000030.1, read on the forward strand.
GCGGAATTACGTGGCGACAAATCCTGCACGGCAGAATGCCTGAGCTGCCCCCTGCAGTGTCGCGCCACCTTTCTCTGCCGCTAACCGCACACCCCGACTGATCGCATGATTACCTTGAAAAACCTGACGCTGCGCCGTGGCGCGCGCGTCTTGATTGACGATGCCAGCTGCACCATCAACCCCGGCGAGCGGGTGGGCCTGGTCGGCCGTAACGGTGCCGGCAAATCCACCCTGTTTGCACTCCTCAATGGCACGCTGCATGAAGACCGCGGCGATTTCAGCATCCCGACCCAGTGGCAAATGGCCCAGGTCGCCCAGGACATGCCGGAAACCGAAGACAGCGCCACACGTTTCGTCATCGAAGGCGACACGCGCCTCATGGCCGCCGAAGCCGAAGTTGCCGCCGCTGAAGCCAGTAATGACGGCGAACGCATGGGCCACGCCTATGCCTTACTAAATGATGTCGGTGCACACGATGCCCAGGCCCGCGCCCAGGCGCTGATTCTCGGCCTTGGCTTCAAAACCAGCGAGCTCAATCAGCCGGTCAACAGTTTCTCGGGTGGCTGGCGTATGCGTCTGCAACTGGCCCGGGCACTGATGTGCCCCTCTGACCTGCTGCTGCTCGACGAACCCACCAACCACCTCGACCTGGATGCGCTGGTCTGGCTCGAAGCCTGGCTCAAACGCTATACCGGAACGCTCATCGTCATCAGCCATGACCGCGAGTTTCTCGATGCCGTCACCAACGTCACCATCCATATCGACCATGGCAAGCTCGTGCGCTATGGTGGCAACTACAGCGCCTTCGAAGACCTGCGAGCCGAGCAGCTGACGATTCAGCAAGCCTCCTTTGCCAAACAGCAGGAGAAAATTGCGCACCTGCAGTCTTTCATCAACCGCTTCAAAGCCAAAGCCAGCAAAGCCAAACAGGCGCAGAGCCGGGTCAAGGCCCTGGAGCGTATGGAAAAAATCGCCCCGGTCCTGGCTGATGCGGAATTCAGCTTCACGTTTGACGAACCGGGTGCACTGCCCAACCCCATGCTGGCCATGGAAGATGCCAGCTTCGGTTACCCGCCCCCGGCGGATGCCGCACCGGGCACCCCGTCTACCATCATCGTTCAGCACGTTAACCGCTCAGTCCTCGCTGGTCAGCGCATCGGCATTCTGGGCGCCAATGGTCAGGGTAAGTCAACGCTGGTTAAAACCATTGCACAAACCCTGCCAGTGCAGAGCGGCCAGGTCGTTGAAGGCCGAGGCCTGACGATTGGCTATTTCGCGCAGCAGGAACTGGATGTGCTTTCCGCCAACAGCACCCCACTAGAACACATGATTCGCCTGGCCAAAGAAGCGCTGACCAATGGTGCGACCGGTCGTGACACGCGCCAGCAGTCATTGCGCACCTACCTGGGCACCTTCAACTTTAGTGGTGACCAGGTCATGCAGGCGGTAGGCACCATGAGCGGTGGTGAAAAAGCCCGCCTGGTGCTGGCCATGATTGTCTGGCAACGTCCGAATCTGCTGCTGCTCGATGAACCCACCAACCATCTCGATTTGGCAACACGAGAAGCCCTCGGTATGGCGCTCAACGAGTTCGAAGGCACTGTCATGCTGGTCAGCCATGATCGTGCACTCTTACGTTCCGTCTGCGATACCTTCTGGCTGGTGGCGCGTGGCGGTGTCAGTGACTTTGACGGGGATCTCGATGACTACCAGCAATATCTGCTGGAAGAAGCTAAACGGCAGCGCGAAGCTGCCTCACCGGCCAAAACACCGGCCAAGATAGCCACCACTGCATCAGCCACCAAAGCCAAGCCGAACACGAACCGTTTAAAAGGTCTGCAACGTGACTTGGAAAAACTGGATCAGCAGATCGCCCGTCTTCAGCAAAACCGCGCCGATCAGGAAGCAGCACTCGCCGGAACGACCGATGCAGCAAGCATTACCGAGACCGGCAATAAACTGCATCGCATCCAGCAGGAACTGGATGCCCTCGAAGCACGTTGGCTGACCCTGGCCGAAGATATCGAGGCCTGCCAGGCCGCCTGACCGCTCATTGATCGGATGCCCCCATGGACACACTCACCCTGATTGCTGTTGCACTGCTTGCCGCCCTGGCCGGTGCCGCCATCGGCCTCCTGCTCGGACGCGCCCGTACGGCCGCTGCGGAGGCCAAAGCCGAGCGGCTGCCCCAATTAGAAGGCCGGCTCATAGAATCCGAGCAGCAAGTCACCGCGCTCAACGCCCAGGTCGCGGCACTCAGCACGCAGCTGACACAGGAACGTAACCAGAGCAAGGAAAAGCTGGCCCTGCTGCAAGGTGCGCGGGACGAACTAACGCTGCAGTTCAAAACACTGGCCAACGACATTCTGGAAGAGAAGTCGAAACGCTTCAGCGAGCAGAACCAGCAGAGCCTGGGTCAGTTACTGGACCCGCTTAAAACCAAGTTGCAGGAATTCCAGGGTAAGGTGGAACAGGTCTACGTGCAGGAGGGCAAAGACCGCACCGCACTGGCCGAACAGGTGCGCCAGCTGATGGAACTCAACCGTACCGTCAGCCAAGAAGCCAACAACCTGACCAAAGCCCTTAAAGGCTCCAACAAAGCCCAGGGTAACTGGGGTGAACTGGTTCTGGAACGTGTGTTGGAAAGCTCCGGCCTGCGCAAGGGTGAAGAATATGATGTCCAGGAAAGCCATACCCTGGCCGATGGTCGCCGACTGCAACCCGATGTAGTCGTTCACCTGCCCGAAGACCGGCATCTGGTCATTGATGCCAAAGCCACACTGATTGCGTATGAAGACTACGCCAACGCCGAAGACGAAAAACACCGGGATGCTGCACTCAAACGCCACCTCGACGCCGTGCGCACGCACATCAAAGGCCTCTCGGACAAAAACTATCAGGATCTGTATGGCCTGAAGTCGCTGGACTTCGTCCTCATGTTTATCCCGATTGAGCCGGCCTTCATGCTCGCCGTGACGCATGATCGCGAGCTGTTCATGGATGCCTGGAACAAGAACGTGCTGCTCGTCAGTCCCTCCACGCTGCTCTTCGTGGTACGCACGGTAGCCAATCTCTGGCGCCAGGAAGCGCAGAACCGCAACGCCCAGGATATTGCCAAGCGTGGCGCCGAGCTCTATGACAAGCTAGCCGGTTTTGTGGAAGACATGGAATCTCTGGGCAACCGACTGAGCCAGGCACAAAAGGATTACGACGGCGCCATCAACAAACTGTCGACCGGGCGCGGCAACCTGATCCGCCAGGCCGAAATGCTGAAAAAGCTGGGCGTCAAACCCAGTAAATCGCTACCGACGCCGATGGTAGAACAGGCCAATGATGCGGCGGATATGGAATAACCCCTAAGGCATCAACCAAGATGGCATCAACTCAAACTCAGTGCGCTTGATTCAGCCTACTTGAAAAAAGCCGGCTTCAGATCACGCGGTAACTGCTTCAGAGCCCACTCGGCCCGTGACGCGCTGGCCCGATCCGGATACTCGGCCTGCGCCACAACGCGTAGCGGCGGATTCGCCCGGGTGTAACGCGCCCCCTTACCCTGCTGATGGGCGCTAAAACGAGCCGCCACATCGGTGGTAATGCCGGCATAATAAGCGCCATTCGTGCATTCCAGCAGATAGAGGAACCAGGGCTTCATCGGGGCATGCCGAGTCGATTTGGAGTACCTACGCCGCCGGTGTCATCAGCACACGCGGCGTGACAGCCCCCTCGGCCAGATACAGCATGCCTTCCTGAATTGTCCAGGATAGCTTCATGGTCCGGCTGGCCGCGGCTACCAACTGGGCGCTATCCTCTGGCGAGACATGCAGCACCGTCAGATTCTCATAGCGCGACAATACAGGCGCATTTTGTTGCCACCACAAATCCGCCTGACGTGCACCATAGGTCAACACGACCACCTGATCCGCGCGGCTACAGGCTTTTTTAATGCGAGCTTCATCCGGCAGGCCCACGTCGATCCAGCGGCGCATCACGCCACCGGGATCAATCTCCCACAATGCCGCGTCTTCTTCGTTCGATAAACCGCGTCCGAAACGCAGGTCTTCAGACGCATAGAGTACAAACCCCAGCAATCGCATCATGACCCGCTCCATCGTCTCCGACGGGTGCTGGGCAATAGTCAGGGCGTAATCTCCGAAGTGATTGCGATCCAGATCCGCCAACTGCAGATCAGCCTTGAAAACGGTTGCTTTGAGTGCCATGGTTCCTATCCGAAAGGCAGAAGGCTACGCGTAACTGCCGTGTCTGCCAAATAACGCACAATGCCGCTGCCTGACCATGCGACTTAATCCCGCTACAATGCGGCATGTCGTTTGTTACGCCACCGATCATCCACTGGCAGGACACCACCCTGCCAGACCTGCCAGCACAGCCCCACCAAGCCCGCTGGATCTCCGAAGCCGGCTTGCCTCCGCCTGACCGGGTTGTCATCGCCAACGACACCCTCTCGGCCGACGCTGCATTCAAACTCATTCAGTCGGGCACGGCCCTGCTCTGGCAAGGGGATTATCCGAATGCACGCCACCTGCTTCAGGCACTGGTGCGTCGCGTGGATCGGCCGGCCCGCAATGCGCCGGCCCCCGCCAAAACGGCTCACGAAGCCTTTGAACGGCACCGCGCCACACAAGGACGTCGCGCCACGCTCCTGGCTCACCTGCTCGTACCGCTAACCACCGACTACCGCTTGCCACTTCGGCGCGGGCAGGACGTACGCGATGCCTGCATCGCTGCCCTCGGCCCGATAAACCCGAATGCCGGCGATGCTGTCATATCGCTGCGCGGCCTTCTGGCACTGGTGAGCGCTTACGAATGGCGTAAAAAAGGGGCCTGGGTGCCTGCGCTGGATGCCCGTATTCACCCGCATTTCAGCGTGTTCTCCCCGGTTCGCGGCGAATATGTGGATCTGGTGGCCAATGCCCCGCTACCGCAGCCCTGCAACGAAGCCTGGGATATCGGCACCGGTTCGGGTGTGCTGACCTGCCTGCTGGCCAAACGCGGTATCCCGCAGGTGATTGGTACCGACCTCTCGCAACGGGCGCTCGCCTGTGCCCAGGATAATGTACAGCGGCTCGGCTATACCGATCAGGTCACTCTGATGGCGGCCGACTTGTTTCCTAGCGGCCGCCCGCCCGCCGATCTGATTGTCTGCAATCCGCCCTGGGTACCCGCCCACCCGACGTCACCCGTGGAAGCCGCCGTCTACGACCCCGATTCTCAGATGCTCAAAGCTTTTCTCGCCGGCGCTGGCCAATATCTAAGCCCGCAGGGCGAAATCTGGCTGATCCTGTCGGACATCGCCGAGCATCTGGGTTTACGTGGCCGGGCTGAATTGCTCGACTGGATGACTGCCGGCGGTCTACAAGTGATTGACCGGCTGGAAACCCGGCCCCATCACCCCAAAACCCGTAACAACACTGATGCACTGCACCAAGCCCGCTCGGCTGAAATCACTGCCCTGTGGCGGCTAAAAAAAGCCTGAAAAACGCGTAGAAATAAGACGATTAAGAACTTGAAGCATTGACGAGCAAGGCTCCGGTGCGGATACTCATAAATTCGCCGGATTAACCAAAAGGCAATCAAAAAAGCTCGCACAACGAGCCCACCATAACTACTTGAATTCAAGGGGACACCATGGCTGACAAGAAGTCGAAGATTATCTACACGCTCACAGACGAAGCACCGCTACTCGCAACCTGTGCCTTCCTGCCGATCATCCGCACCTTTACGGAACCGGCCGGTATCGAAATCGTGAAGAGCGACATCTCGGTTTCTGCCCGTGTCCTCGCCGAGTTTTCCGAATTCCTGAAAGACGACCAGAAGGTTCCCGACAATCTGGCCGAACTGGGCCAGCTGACACTGCAGCCGGACACCAACATCATCAAGCTGCCGAACATCAGCGCCTCCGTGGCCCAGCTGAAGGCCTGCGTCAAGGAACTGCAAGCCAAGGGCTACAGCATTCCGAACTACCCAGAAGACCCCAAGAGCGAAGAAGAAAAGAGCATTGCCAAGCGCTACGGCAAGTGCCTGGGTTCAGCAGTGAACCCGGTGCTGCGCGAAGGGAACTCTGATCGCCGCGCCCCGCAGGCCGTCAAAAACTTTGCTAAGAAGCATCCGCACTCGATGGGTGTATGGAACCAGTGGTCGCAATCACACGTATCGCACATGCACGGTGGTGACTTCTACCACGGTGAAAAATCGATGACCCTGGACAAAGCCCGCAACGTCCGTATGGAACTGATCGCCAAGGGCGGCAAAGCCACGGTCCTGAAAGAAAAGGTTGCACTGAAGGCTGGTGAAATCATCGATTCGATGTTCATGAGCAAAAAGGCACTGTGCAAGTTCTACGAACAGGAAATGGAAGACTGCCGCAAGGCCGGTATCCTCTTCTCGCTGCACGTGAAGGCCACCATGATGAAGGTCTCGCACCCGATCGTGTTTG
>CAYLWV010000031.1:0-17367 GCA_964387485.1 uncultured Dechloromonas sp.
ACCCTCCTCACCCAGTTGATGGCCAAAGCCATGAACCGCCCGCTCACCAACATCCTGTTCACACCCATCACCGTTAGCGGCGATGGGGGTCAGGCCATCGAAGGCACCATGAAAGAAGTCAGCGCCATGGATGCCGCCGCCATGATGCGATACGCCAGCAAAGTCATCATCATCCCGGGGTACGGGATGGCGGTCGCGCATGCGCAGCACAAGGTCTGGGAAATGACGGCCCTTCTTGAGGAAGCCGGCGTTGAGGTCAAATTTGCCATTCATCCCGTTGCCGGCCGTATGCCCGGGCATATGAACGTCCTGCTCGCCGAGGCCGGTGTTCCCTACGACAAGATCTTTGACCTGGAAGAAATCAACGGTGAATTCCCGCAGTGCGATGTCGCCCTGGTCATTGGCGCCAATGATGTGGTGAACCCGATTGCCCGAACGGACAAATCCAGCCCCATTTACGGTATGCCAATCCTGGATGCCGACCTTGCCCAGAATGTGATTGTGATCAAACGTGGCAAGGGGGCCGGCTATTCCGGCGTCGAAAACGCGTTGTTCTATACGGATAACTGCCGCATGCTCTATGGCGATGCGCAGCCGATGGCCGGCGAAATCATCCAGCATCTGAAGACGCTGTCCTAGATACGCATTAGAAAAACATAGTGCACTGCAGGATACTATGTTTAATTCTGAATCGACTGAACCATCCCGTGATTTACGTGGTATAAATCCATTTCACAATAAGCAGGTTCATAACCTGATTGCTTACTCTGCACACGAGGAGACAACCATGAAAAAAATCATCGCCGGCATCGCTCTGGCCGCAGTATCAGTGACCGCTTTTGCACAAACCGCCGCGCCGGAAAAGCTGCGTATCATCGGTGAGAGCAAAGAATTTGTGATCCAGACCAAGAAAGGTCCTTACACGATCACCCGTACCATGACCTCCTGCGCTAAAAATGCCGGTTGGCTGCAGCCGCTGGTGCCGGTCAAGGGCGTTACCCCGGTAACCGAAATTGAACTGCTGGAAGCCATGAATGACAAGGATGCGATCATCGTTGACATGCGCGAACCGGATGACCGCGTCAAGGGTACGATCCCCAACACCTACCATATCCCCTACACGCAGGTTGCAACCCGGATGGATGAGCTGGGCTGCACCAAGAAGGCCGACAAATGGGACTGTAGCAAAGCCAAGAAAGTCTATGCTTTCTGTAATGGCCCGGTTTGCCCACAAAGCCCGACGGCTATCACAGCGATGACCCGTGACGGCTTCCCGGCCAACAAGATTTATTACTACCGTGGCGGCATGCTGGATTGGGCGGCTCTGGGCTTCCCGATCGTGGAAGGTGACTTCTGATCATTGCCTGAAGCGTGTTTCAGCTAAAGCGGATCTTCGGATCCGCTTTTTATTTGTCAAATGCCCCGCGACCGGATAACCAGCGCTCCAGATTGGCAAGCGGCAGATAACCCTGCACTAGCCGTCCATCAGCACCAATGGTCGTTGGTGTCAGATAAATATCGTACTTCTTGCCGAAACGCATATTGTCCGCAATCGGGTTAATACAGCTTTCCGTTTTAAAACGGACCTGTCGATCATGCATTGCAACAAGCAGATGATTCAGACGTTCGGTATTCGTCTTACCTGAACACCACAGCTCAATAGAACGGGCCATACTTTTAGTATCAAGCGGCATGAGAAAACGGTAGATCGTGACATTATCGACTTTTTCCAGTGTTTTCTCGTACTTGCGGCAATAACCACATTCCGGTTCGGTAAAGACCGCGATTTTCCGGGAACCGTCACCCCGAACCTCTTTCACGGCGTCAGCAAGGCGTAAGGCTTGCCAGTTGAAATACGGTATGTCGATTAATGAATTATCCGATCCAAAAGTGTATCCATGCACCCCGATAAAAACAGCCAGGCCCAGCAGAGTTTTTCTCACCAAGATTTCACCCGAAAACATGACAAATATATTGCATCGCAAGATGTTTAACAGCAATACGTTGAGTATAGTGCAATATAATCTATCCCTTACTTAATCAATTTCCGATGGGCACAAGGAGTGGCAATGGCAAAACAAGATGAGCTGACCCCAATCGAGACACCGGAAGGTCTCCAGAAACCGGGGCGAATCCAGAAAGCGCCAGAGAATTTTCTGACACCGACTGAAGTCGAACAGGTAACCAAAGGTCGCCGCGACTTTCTGCGCGGCTCATTCATGGCGGCGGTTGCTGCCGCCGTGACCGGTCGTACGGCCTTTGCCCACGACGGCTCCGGATTGGTCGACGCCAAATCAGGCGACCCCTATATTCTACAACCGCAAACCTGGGCAACCACGCTCGGTAAGGGCGTTGCCACCGCCCCATACGGCCTGCCCTCCAAATTTGAATCCGAAGTCATCCGCCGCCCAAGCCCCGGTTTGACGCAAACAACACAGTCCAGCGTGTCGTTCTCGCCACTGCAGAGCATGTTCGGCATCATCACCGCCTCCGGTCTGCACTTCGAGCGCCACCATCAGGGCTGGTACGATATTGATCCGTCCATGCACCGTCTGATGGTGAACGGTTCGAGCCCCGAATTCGTGAAGAAACCCAAGGTTTACACGATGGACGACATCATGCGAATGCCGTTCGTATCGCGTATCCACTTCATCGAGTGTGGCGCCAATACGGGTATGGAATGGGGCAATGTGGCCGTACCAACCGTGCAATATACCCACGGCATGCTGTCCTGTAGCGAATTCACCGGTGTGCCGCTCCGTCTGCTGCTGGAAGATTGCGGCGCCGACATGACCAAGAAATTTGTTCTGGCCGAAGGTGCTGATGGCTCAGCCATGACCCGTACCATTCCGATGGAAATGGTTCTGAATGACGAAGTCATCGTTGCCTATGGCATGAACGGTGAAATGCTGCGTCCGGAAAACGGTTATCCGCTGCGTCTGGTGGTGCCGGGTGTTCAGGGTGTTTCGTGGGTCAAATGGCTGCGTCGTATCGAAGTCGGCGACCAGCCGTATGCCACCAAGGACGAAGCCGTCCACTACATTGATTTGCTGCCGGATGGCCAGCATCGCCAGTACACCTCGATTCAAGAGTGTAAGTCTGTCATCTGTACCCCGTCGGGTGGTCAGAAGATGCTGGAAAAAGGTTACTACACCATTTCCGGTCTGGCCTGGTCCGGACGCGGCAAGATCAAACAGGTGGATGTCTCCACGGATGGCGGCATCAACTGGAAGCGCGCCAAACTGGAAACCCCCATTCAGTCGAAAGCACTGACCCGCTTCAGCCTGCCCTGGAACTGGGATGGCAAAACCGCCATTCTGCAGTCGCGTGCCGTGGATGACACCGGCTACGTTCAGCCATCCTATGGTCAGTTACGTGCCGTGCGCGGCACCCGTTCGATCTATCACAACAATGCCATCCAGTCCTGGGGTGTCGCTGAAAACGGAGATGTGAGCAATGTTCAAGTTCTCTAATGCCATGAAGCCCGCATTCGCGCTGGCCTTGGTGCCACTGTTGTTCGCCGCTCAGGCAACTGCCGCTGACAACTATGCCGGTGTAGGCCGTGCGGCAACGCCGGCCGAAGTCAAAGCGTGGGATATTGACGTGCGTCCTGATTTCAAAGGTCTGCCCAAAGGATCGGGTAGCGTCGAACAGGGTCAGGTGATCTGGGAAAACAAATGTGCCAGCTGTCACGGCACTTTTGGTGAAAACAACACCGTCTTTACCCCATTGGTTGGCGGCACGACCAAAGACGACGTCAAAACCGGTAATGTGGCTAATCTGAAGCGCAACGACTATCCGGGTCGTACCACCATCATGAAGGTCTCGTCGCTGTCGACCTTGTGGGATTACATCCACCGCGCAATGCCATGGAATGCCCCCAAGACACTGAGCGACGACGAAGTCTATGCCGTCCTGGCCTATCTGCTGAATCTGGCCGAAGTGGTGCCTGATGACTTCACCCTCAGCGACAGCAACATCAAGGATGTGCAGAAGCTGATGCCTAACCGTAATGGCATGGTGCGCAAGCACGCCATGTGGCCGGGTAAATCGGGCCTGGTGACCGCAACACCGCCGGACACCAAGAACACCGCTTGTATGACCAACTGTAAGCCGGCCGCCAAGGTCAGCTCAACACTGCCGGATTACGCCCAGACCTCGCACGGGGAACTGGCGCCGCAGTTCCGTCCGTTCGGCCAGACCCGCGGCCAGGGCTCGGCCAGTGGTGCTGCCGCCAAACCGGCGCATAATCCGGACTACGCACTTGCTGAAAAGTCAGGCTGTCTGGCCTGCCACGGCATCAACCAGAAAATTGTCGGCCCCGGCTTCAATGAGGTCGCTGACAAGTATAAGGGCCAGGATGCCACCAGCAAGCTCGTGACCAAGGTCAAGAATGGGGGTGCGGGTGTATGGGGTTCCATGCCGATGCCGCCGCAGACTGATCTGAAAGATTCGGACGCACAGACACTGGTCAAGTGGATCCTGTCCGGTGCGCCGACGCAGTAACCTTTTTATCCGCAGTAACCCATAGGAGATTGGAATGAACACCAACACTACACGTTTCGACCGCCGTCAGATTCTCAAAGCTGCCGGCGGCCTGGGCATCATGGCCTTTGGTGCCGCGATGTCGCCGATGGCTTTTGCTGCCTGGAACAAGGCCGCCTTTGAAGCCAAGACCCTGAGCGACACCTACAGCGCTCTGGGTGCCGGTTCGCCGAGCAACAGTGGCGACGTCCAGATCGTTGCTTCGGATATCGCTGAAAACGGCGCCGTCGTGCCGATCCAGGCTGTCAGCAAGCTGGCCAACACCGAACAGATCTCGATTCTGGTTGAAAAGAACCCGAGCGCACTGGTTGCCCTGTTCAACCTGACACCGGACACACTGCCGGAAGTCACCACCCGTATCAAGATGGGTCAAACCTCGAACGTGACCGTTCTGGTCAAGGCTGGCGGCAAGTACTACACCGCTACCAAGGAAATCAAGGTCACGCTGGGCGGCTGCGGCGGTTAATCCCCTGCTCTGACACCATCAATTAAAGATAACTGGAGATAGACATGGCAAATCCGATGAAAATCCGCGCTGCAAACAAAGACGGCGTGACTGAAATCAAGATCCTCATGAACCACGAAATGGAAACCGGTCAGCGCAAGGATTCGTCCGGTGCAGTGATTCCGGCTTGGTTCATCAATGAAGTCAAGGTTGAACTGGCTGGCAAGAATGTCATGACCGCTGAATGGGGTCCGTCGGTTTCGAAGAACCCGTACGTGGCATTCAAGGTCAAGGGTGGCAAGGCCGGCGACAAGGTTGTTTGCACCTGGACCGATAACAAGGGCGACAAGCGTACGGACGAAGCAACCGTTTCGTAATCGACCATCGACCCTGAATACCCAGATCACAAAAAACAGAGAGGGGAGACACCCATGCGTGCTCAACATATGAAGGCCACGCTGCTTGCAGCAGCGGCCGTCTTTGCTGTCGGAGCTCAGGCTCAGGACAACACCACCGCCGGCATTGAGGCGTATCGCGAAGCCCTACAGGATGGCAACCCAGCCGACCTGTATGTGGATTCGGGCGCTGAAATCTGGAAGAAGAAGGCAGGCCCGAAGGATGCCTCTCTGGAAAAATGTGATCTGGGTCTCGGCCCGGGCAAGGTGAAAGGCGCCTATGCCCAGCTGCCGCGCTATTTTAAAGACACCAATAAAGTTCAGGATCTCGAGTCGCGTCTGCTGACCTGTATGGAAAAACTGCAGGGCGTGGATACCTCCGAGATTGTCAAAGCCTCCTTCACCTCCCCGAAGAAAGCTGATCTCGTGGCACTGTCGGCATACGTCTCTTCAGAATCCAAAGGCATGAAGGTCAAGGTCTCACTGGCCCATCCGAAAGAAAAACAGATGTATGACCTGGGTCGCCGTTTGTTCTATTTCGAATCCGGCCCTTACGATTTTGCCTGCGCCACCTGTCACGGACAGGACGGCAAGCGCATCCGCCTGCAGGATCTGCCCTACATCCCAAGCGCCGAAGGTGCTGCCAAGGGTTGGACAACCTGGCCGGCTTACCGCGTCAGCTCTGGTCAGATGTGGAGCATGCAGTGGCGTATTAATGACTGTTTCCGTCAACAACGTTTCCCCGAACCGATCTACGCATCGGATGTGACGATTGCCATTTCCTCGTTTATGGCTGGCAACTCGAATGGTGCGGTCATGCAGACCCCCGGAATCAAGCGCTAAGGAGACCGTGATGATGACGATGAATAAGAAAACCGTGGTCGCATTCTCTCTGCTGACGGCCATTTCTGCGAGTTCGGCATTCGCTGCACCGCCCGCCATGCCCAAAGACGGCTCGTGGGGCCAGGGTGCCAGTGACGCCAGTTTTGACGCCATGATGCAAAGTGGCTTTCAAGATAAAGGTATTGCAAAACTGGATCGCCTGAATCAGGACGCCACACAGAAGCTGTGCTCCAACCCGTTTACAGCCTATAGCGAAAAGAATGCTGCCCTGCGTGAAAAACTGCAGGCAGAAAACCAGGCCTCCATCAAATATCCGGCAGACGGCAAAATGATGGGCGACTGGAAGAACGGCGAAAAGATTGCCCAAAGCGGCCGCGGCCTGACCTGGACAGACAAGGCCGACACGGTCAATGGCGGCAACTGCTACAACTGCCATCAGATTACCAAGGAAGAGCTCTCCTACGGCACCATCGGTCCGAGCCTGTATAACTACGGCAAACTCCGCGGCAACTCGGAAGACGTTGTCAAATACACCTGGGGCAAGATCTACAACGCCAAGGCAACCAACCTTTGTTCGCTGATGCCGCGTGCCGGCGCCAAGGGTGTTTTGTCTGAAGCCCAGATCCGCGACCTGGTAGCACTGCTGCTGGATCCGGAATCGCCCGTCAACAAGTAATTTAACAACCCGTTCAAAAAATCGCCGGAGATTACCGAAGATGGATCGTCGTTCTTTTCTGCAGCTGCTGGCCGCAGCCGCTGCTTCGGGCATGGCCCTTCCCACCCGTGATGCACAGGCTGAAACTGCCGCTGCCAGCTACTATGAAGCTCCGGCATTCGGCAACGTTTCGTTCCTGCACATTACGGACTGCCATGCCCAGCTGAACCCGATCTATTTCCGTGAACCCAATGTCAATCTGGGCATTGGCAGCATGCGGGGCCAGGTCCCGCATCTGGTCGGTGATTACTTCCTGAATCACTTCAACTTCAAGGCCAACACCCTCGACGCCCACGCGTTCACCTATCTGGATTTCGAGAAGCTGGCCCGTATTTACGGCAAGGTGGGTGGTTTCGCCCACCTGTCGACCTTGGTCAAAAAAGTTCGAGCCAACCGACCGGGTGCCCTGCTCCTCGATGGGGGCGATACCTGGCAGGGTTCCGGCACGGCCCTCTGGACCGATGCCCAGGACATGGTGGATGCCGCCAAGCTGCTCGGCGTCGACATCATGACGCTGCACTGGGAATGTACCTACGGCGCAGATCGCGTTTTGGAAATTTCCAACAAGGATTTCGTGGGCCATATCGATATCGTGGCCCAGAACATCAAGACGGCCGACTTCGGCGATCAGGTGTTCAAACCTTACGCCATACGTGAAGTCAACGGCACCAAAGTGGCCGTTATCGGCCAGGCATTCCCCTACACGCCGATTGCCAACCCGCGTTATTTTGTCCCTGACTGGACCTTCGGTATCCAGGAAGAAAACATGCAGGCCATGGTTGACGAAGCCCGTGGCAAGGGCGCCAAGGTGGTTGTGGTCATTTCCCACAACGGTATGGATGTTGATCTCAAAATGGCCTCCCGCGTGCGTGGTATCGACGCCATTTTCGGCGGCCATACCCACGATGGTGTGCCGAAGCCGACCCTGGTCCAGAACCCGGGTGGCAAGACCTTGGTCATGAACGCCGGCTCCAACGGCAAGTATCTGGGTGTGCTGGATCTGGATGTGCGCGATGGCCGCATTGCCGATTACCGCTACCGCCTGATGCCAGTCTTCTCGAACCTGCTGCCGGCCGATCCGGCTATGGATCAGATGATCAAGAAGATTCGTGCTCCGTACATCGAAAAACTCGACGAAAAGCTGGCCGTTTCCGAAGGCTTACTCTACCGCCGTGGCAACTTCAACGGTAGCTTTGACCAGCTCATTCTGAACGCCCTGATGCAGGAAAAGAATGCCGAGATGGCCTTCTCGCCGGGATTCCGCTGGGGCACGACCGTGCTCCCGGGCGAATCCATTACGATGGAGCATGTTCTGGACCAGACCGCGATTACCTACCCCTACGTCACCGTCTCCAACCTGACCGGTGCGCAGATCAAGGAAATCATGGAAGACGTCTGCGACAATCTGTTCAACCCGGACCCCTACTATCAGCAGGGTGGAGACATGGTTCGCGTCGGCGGCATGCAGTACACTTGTGATCCATCGGCCAAGGCTGGTCAGCGCATCACGAACATGCGCCTGAATGGCAAACTGATCGACGCCAGCAAGAAGTACAAGGTTGCCGGTTGGGCACCCGTTGCAGAAGAGTCTCGCGGCATGGCCGGTGAGCCCATCTGGGACGTGGTGGCCAAAAACCTGCGCAGCAAGAAAAACATCAAGCCGGTCCAGATTAATCAGCCGACACTGAAGAACGTGTCTGGCAACCCTGGCATCGAGGCATATAACAAGTTCTGATCCTCAAGGAGTCACCCATGCATACCACCCTGTCCCGCTTCAAAACTCTGGTAATCGGTCTGGCGCTCGCGGCGAGCACGACATTGGCCATAGCGGCGGACAAGGTGGTCTATCACGTGGATGACACGGCCGCCCAGGCAACCCGAACCCTGCGCAGCCTGCGCAACCACCTGGATGTCGCGCCCAAGACGAAAATCACGGTCGTTGCTCTGGGTGATGGGGTGGAATTCCTCATTGAGGGGGCACGTGACGACAAGAACAATCTGGAGTACGCTTCGCTGGTCTCTGATCTGAAAACCCGTGGCGTCGACTTCGAGGTCTGCGAGCTGACGATCGAGAAGAAAAACATCGATAAATCCAAGTTCGTTCTTGAAGCTACGTTCACCAAATCAGGCGTGGTTCGCATTACCGAACTTCAGAACCAGAAGCGTTTCGCCTACATCAAACCATGAATTTTGAAGCATTGATAACCCAGTTCGGAGAAGAGTATCTACTCCTGCTGGGTGGCCTAGTTATTGGCATCATTTTTGGCCTTGCAGCACAGCAATCGCGTTTTTGCCTGCGGGCAGCCACCATGGAGGTCGCCCATGGTCAACCGGGTAATCGGCTGGCCATCTGGCTGGTCACCTTCTCCATTGCCCTGATCGCTACCCAGCTGCTGATCATTGGCGGCTATTTCGACACCAACGGCTTGCGTCAGTTCAGTAACCGTGGCTCCCTGTCGGGTGCCATCATCGGCGGTCTGCTCTTCGGCATCGGCATGGCACTCAGCCGCGCCTGTTCCGGCCGTATGCTGATTCTGACCGGCGGCGGCAACCTGCGTGCCCTACTGACGGGCCTGGTCTTTGCCGTTGCAGCCCAGGCATCCCTCGAAGGGATTCTTGCACCGTTGCGCACCGAAATCGGGAGCTGGTGGACTATCGACGGCCCTTCCCGCAACCTGATCGGTGTTACCGGTATTGGCAACTGGGGCGCCTTAGTATTCAGTATTGCTTGGCTGGTTTTGGGTGTCTACATGGTGCGTAAACACGCCGTCAGCGCCTACACGGTGATCATGGGCACCGTGGTCGGCATCATGATCGCCGCAGCCTGGTGGTTTAACTTCGGTGTTGCCTCGAGCTCCTTTGAAGTCATTCCGGTACATTCGCTCAGCTTCGCGTCACCGACCTCCGACACGCTGATGTATTTTCTTTCGCCGCCCGGTGGCGCCCTCAGTTTTGACCTGGGTCTGATCCCGGGTGTTCTTCTGGGTGCCATGGTAGGTTCGGTTTTTGGCCGCACCTTCAAGCTGGAAGGCTTCCATGATCCGCGCACCATGATCCGCTACATGATCGGTGGTTGCTTCATGGGCTTCGGTGCCATTCTGGCTGGTGGCTGCGCCATCGGGGCCGGCGTTTCAGGCGCCTCGGTTTTTGCGATTACCGCCTGGCTGACACTCTGGTCGATCTGGCTGGGTGCTGTCATCACCGATATTGTTGTGGATCGCTGGTTATTCAAGAAGCAACCCACCTAAAGGAAGCCACCATGGACAAGTCGTCTTCGCTGACACGTCGCACCTTCATTCTGGGGATGCTGACCACCGGTTATGCGTTAGCGGCTTCCCCTGTGGCGGATAACATCGTCCACACTGATACGGTCGGCCTGGCGGCCGGCCCGATCGAGATTCCCACCGCAACCGGCAAAATCCCCGGTTATTATGCCCGCCCGGCCAAAGCAGGTCGTTATCCCGTTGTCCTGGTCATCCATGAGGCCTTTGGGGTTCACGAACATATTCAGGATATCTGCCGCCGTTATGCCAAAGCCGGTTATCTGGCAGTCGCACCGGAACTGTTTGTACGTCAGGGTGATGTGACCAAACACAGCGAAGTCGTGACGATTTTCAACGAAGTGATTGCTAAGGTACCAGACGAACAGGTCAATGCCGACCTGGATGCCACCCTCGCCTACGCCCGCAAGAACCTACAGGGTCACAAAACCCTGGTCGGTGCCGTGGGCTACTGCTGGGGAGGCCGCGCCGTCTGGGAATATGCCTATCACAACCCCAAACTGACCGCGGGCCTGGCCTACTATGGCCGAGTCGAAGGTATGGTTTCGGATGAGCGTCCGCTCGATCCGATCGACTTTGGCTCGGAACTTAAAGTCCCCGTGCTCGGCTTATATGCCGAAAAAGACACCAGCATCAGCCTGGAGTCCGTTGCCCGCATGCAAGCCGAACTTAAAAAATCCGGGAGCGGCTCGGAAATCGTCGTGCTGCCTGGTGTCGGCCATGCCTTCAACGCTGACTATCGTGCAAACTACAACAAAGCCGCCGCAGAAAAAGCCTGGGAACTGGGGATCGCCTGGTTCCGCAAGTACGGCATGCCGGGTGTCTGATACCACATCGACACCCCGGAAAACGCCATGATTCTCGACGCCAACGGCCGCTCTTTCCAGTACTTGCGCCTGTCCATCACGGACGTCTGCAATTACCGGTGCAGCTATTGCCTGCCGAATGGCTATATTGAAGAGGCACCGCGCCACTTCCTCGAGATCAATGAAATACGTCACCTGGTCACCGGATTTGCCGAACTGGGTCTCTGGAAAGTGCGACTCACCGGTGGTGAACCCACGGTACGTAAAGACTTTGCCGAAATTGCCGCCACGGTCTCAGCCATTCCGGGCATTCGCAAAGTAGCCACCACCACCAACGGCTACCAGCTGGCTAAGCATGCCCAACTCTGGCGTGATGCCGGCATCAGTGCCATCAATATCAGTATCGATTCACTCGACCCGGCCAATTTCCACCGGATTACCGGTATGGATCATCTGGAACGTGTCCTTGCCGGTGTCGATGCCGCCGAAGCCGCGGGTTTTGCAGACATCAAGATCAACACCGTACTGCTCAAGGATCTGAACCACCATGAGCTGGACCGCTTCCTGAACTTCGTCAAGGGCCGTCGCATTTCGTTGCGCTTTATCGAGCTCATGGAAACCGGTGACAACCACGCGTATTTCGAGCGTCACCACCTGAGTGCCGATGACATCATCAATGCCCTCCGTGAACGTGGCTGGTCACCGGTCGCACGCGACATCGCTGCCGGGCCTGCACAGGAATTCAGCCACCCCGAACATCTCGGAAAAATCGGCATCATTGCCCCGTACGCCAAGGATTTCTGCCAGACCTGCAACCGTCTGCGCGTCACGGCCCGTGGTGATCTGCGTCTCTGCCTGTTTGGTGATGGCGGCCACAATCTGCGGCCTCTGCTGCAAAGCGCCGATCAGAAAACAGAACTGCAACGGACCATCTCGTCGCTGCTCCAGCAAAAAGCATCCACCCATCTCCTGCACTTCCATCAGTCCGGCGCCACGAAGAATCTGTCTGCGCTGGGCGGCTAAGCTTTCAGCCCTTAAGCCTTCTCTCTATGACCACCCAAGCATTCTCCATGATTGACGTTGGCGCCAAGCAGCCGACGAACCGTATTGCCGTTGCCACCGGCATCATCCATGTCGGCCACGCCGCCTTTGCATTGATCCGTGACCGACAACTCCCCAAGGGCGATGTCCTGACGCTGGCGGAAATCGCCGGCATTCAAGGTGCCAAGAATGCCAGTCAGCTAATGCCGCTCTGCCACCCGATGGGGCTAGATCATGTGAGCGTGCGAACAGCCCTGGATGAAGCCAGCGCCACCGTGCGGGTGTACTGTACGGCACGGACCTGCGCCAAAACCGGTGTGGAAATGGAAGCGCTTGCTGGCGTCAATGCAGCATTGCTCACCATTTGGGATCTCACCAAAATGGTGGAGGCGGATCTGTGCATCTCCGATATCCGGCTACTGGCCAAAGTGGGTGGAAAATCCGGTTGCTGGCTGAATCCAGAAGCCACGCTGATCCCCGCCTGGGTGATCGACCTAGTCAAGCCCCCGGTCAAACCGGTTCTCGCCGGCATTCAGGCCGAAGTGATTGTGCTCAGTGATCGTGCGTCGAGCGGCGTTTATGAAGACAAATCCGGCCCCATGGCCCGCCTGCTCCTCGAGACCGTCGGTGCCAACGTCGCTGCCGTCACTGTCATTCCTGATGAACCGGCCGCGCTGCAGGATACGATCCGTACCATCAAGGCCGCTGGCCAATCGCGCCTGATCATTACCTCCGGTGGTACCGGCGTTTCCGGACGCGACAGCACCCCGGAAAGCGTGGCCGCGATTGCTGACAAAACTATTCCTGGTATTGGCGAGCTCCTGAGAAGCTCCGGTGCGGCATTCACGCCCTTGAGCTGGAGCAGCCGCTCCATCGGAGCCACCCTCGGCAATGTCCTCATTGTTACCCTGCCCGGTAGCCCGAAGGCCGTTAAAGAGGGACTGGATGTTTTGTGCCCGCTGATGAAACATCTGCTGACGATTATCGAGGATATCCGCTGATGCTGCCGTACCTTGAAGCCCTCCGGATTATTCGCGAGGCGGCAACAACACCTGCATCCACGATTCTGGCAACCCACGAGGCATTACATCGTGTGCTGGCCGAAGATTTTTCTGCCCCGTTTGCGGTACCGCGTTTCGACAACTCCAGCATGGATGGCTTTGCCCTTCGCGCGGAAGACACCCAAGGGGCGAGTGAACAAACGCCTCTGACCATACCCGTATTGCGCGCTTTGGCCGCGGGTGATGTTGCCGGCAGTAATCAGGCAGGCTATGCCGTCGAAATTATGACCGGTGCCGCCATGCCGCAAATCGCGGATGCCGTCATCCCGATCGAGAATGTCACCACCCTTTGTGATGCCGATGGTCATGTCATCCACATTCGGATCACTCAGCCTGTACCGCTGCATGACAACGTACGCTTTGCCGGTGAAGATTTCAGTGCCGATCAGCAGCTCATTTCTGCAGGCACACGATTGACACCGGCCCACCTGGCGATTCTGTATGCCACAGGAACGACACAGGTCCGTGTCATCGAGACGCCCACGGTCAGCATCTTTACCACCGGGAAGGAAGTGTCCGATGACTACGATCAGCCGCTGGGGCCTTCGCAGATCTACAACTCGAATACCCCTTATCTGATCGCGGAACTGCAGACCATAGGTCTACCGGCGGTCTGCGCTGGCCATATTGGTGATGACGAACAAAAGTTTCGTGACATGCTGGCCTCACAGACACAGGCCCGCATTCTGGTCAGCTCAGGCGCCGTATCGAAGGGCAAATGGGACTTCATCCCATCCGTTTTGAAAGAACTGGGTGCAGAAATTCTGTTCCATCGGGTTGCCATCAAACCCGGCAAACCCGTGCTCTTTGCCCGCATGCCGGATGGTCGTTATTTCTTCGGTCTGCCGGGCAACCCGATCTCGGCGGCCATCGGTCTGCGTTTTTTCATGATGCCGCTGATCCGCAAACTGCTGAACCTGCCCGACGAACAGCCCGGCTTTGCCCGATTGAGCGCCCCTTATCGCAAGAAAGGGCCGCTACGTCTATTCCTCAAAGCCAGAATACAGAATACGGTCGATGGCCGTATCGCGCTGGAAATCCTCAGCGGTCAGGAATCCTTCAAGATTGCACCACTGCTGCAAACCAACGCCTGGGCGGTTTTTGATGAAACTCCGGGTGAGATTGCGGCGGATCAACCCGTGATGTTTTACCCCACAGCGCTGCTCGCCAGCTACGACTGAGCCTGTTCGAAGTCATGCGCTACGCCCGTCAACGTGTCCTTCCCGAAATTAGTGATGCCGGCCAGGCGGCGCTGGCTGCTGCACGCATTCTGGTGGTTGGTGCCGGCGGCCTCGGCTCCCCGGCCCTGCTCTATCTCACGGCGGCCGGTGCCGGCCTGAAAGAAGCTGGCGGTTGCCTGGGCATCATTGATGACGACACGGTCGACCTCAGCAACCTCCAGCGCCAGATTCTGTTTACTGAGAGCGATCAGGCACAAAGCAAAGCGAAGACCGCCGCTGACCGCCTGCAGCGACTGAACAGCGCAACCGATCTGCGTACCTTCGAAACCCGCCTGACGACCGACAACATCCTTAATGTCTTTGCTGACTTCGACATCATCGTCGATGGTTCGGACAACTTCGATACCAAATACCTCATCAATGACGCCGCCGTCCACCTCGGCTTACCCGTTATTTACGGCTCTATTCTCGGTTTCGAAGGTCAGGCCGCTGTCTTCTGGGCCAAGGAAGGCCCCTGCTATCGTTGCGTTTACCCGCAGCCACCCGAAACCCATATTCCCAATTGTGCCGAAGCGGGCACCCTGGGCGGTATCGCCGGTATGGTCGGTTCCATACAGGCTGTTGAAGCTTGCAAACTCGCACTCGGGTTAGAGCACTGCCGTACCCACGATCTCGAACCCCTCATTGGCCAGCTCTTCCTGGCTGATGCCCGAAACTGGGACACGCAAACCCTCGCCGTTGAAAAGCGTGCAGACTGCCCAGTCTGCAGTTTGCCGGCTCATGAGGTCCGCCTGCCGCAAGCCAGAGCACAGGCCTGCGCTGACTCAACGTCACCACAGGCGGCTACCATGACACTCAACGATCTGCAGGGCTTGTTTGAATCCGGCATTCCCTTTGTCTTGCTCGATGTTCGCGAACCCCAGGAATGGGCCAACGGTCATCTCGAAGGTGCGCTGCATATCCCACTGGGCCGCTTACTGGTGGCGCCTGAAACACTGGACGCATTGAATCGCCAGGAACCCCTGGTCGTATACTGCCAGCATGGCATGCGTAGCGCACGGGCCGTCAGCTATCTGCGTGACCAAGGTTTCGATGCCTTCAACCTGATTGTCGACTGGTCACAGCTGCATGAGCTATGACGTCCTGCTTCTGGCAGGAAGCTTTCTGGTGATTGCAATTTTATATTCATCGGTAGGTCATGCCGGGGCCACCGGTTATCTGGCGGTGATGGCGCTTGCGGGCATGTCCCCCGCGCTGATGAAACCTACAGCACTGACCCTCAACATCATTGTCGCGTCGATCGCCACATTCAAGTATTACAAGCGCGGCGCGTTTTCCTGGGCATTGTTTCTGCCCTTAGTCCTAGCCTCATTTCCGTTTGCCTATCTCGGCGGCAGAATCACACTGCCGCCGGAATACTATAAACCGCTCGTTGGACTCTTTCTGCTTTATGCAGCCTGGCGTGCGTTCGCCACATCCAAAAACGAGGGCACTTACGACATTCGACCGGTTTCGTGGCCGATTCTTCTCGTCTGTGGCGCTTTGCTGGGCTTCCTCTCTGGTCTCACCGGTGTTGGCGGCGGCGTCTTTCTCAGCCCACTGATGCTGCTTATGTGCTGGGCCCCGGTGCGTGTGATTTCGGGCATAGCAGCGGCTTTCATTCTGGTCAATTCGATTTCCGGCATGGCCGGCCTGCTATCCAAGGGCATCCTCGTTGCACCGGGGCTTCCTTGGTGGGCGGTGGCTGTTCTCGTCGGCGGCTTAATTGGCGCCGAATACGGCAGCGGTCGTTTCAAACCGGCCACCATTCAGCGCTTACTCGCCATCACCCTATTGATCGCCGGCATCAAATTGACCGCTTCCTTTTTTTAAAACCCCAGAAACTCTTTGAATTCGTTAGAATTCCGGCTTCCCAAAATAGACCGTCACCGCCATGAGCACGTCCAACGCCGTAACGTCCAGTTCCAATTCCAGCTGGCTTGATAAAAGCCGCATCATCGCCAAACCCGGCTTCAACCGCTGGTTGGTGCCTCCCGCCGCACTTGCCATCCACCTGTGTATCGGCATGGCCTATGGTTTCTCGGTGTTCTGGTTGCCACTCTCCCGCGCCATTGGTATTTCGGCACCGCTTGCATGCCCGGCAGACATGAGCCTGCTAACCGAGCTCTTCGCCTCAGACTGTGACTGGAAGATCTCCACCCTGGGCTGGATGTACACCCTTTTCTTCGTCTTTCTCGGTTCATCTGCCGCCATCTGGGGTGGTTGGCTGGAGCGCGTTGGCCCCCGTAAAGCCGGTGTCGTTTCGGCCTTCTGCTGGTGCGGCGGTCTCGTGATCTCGGCCATCGGTATCAAACTGCATCAGATCTGGCTGATGTGGCTAGGTTCGGGCGTGATTGGTGGTATCGGCCTGGGCCTGGGTTATATCTCCCCGGTATCGACGCTGATCAAATGGTTCCCGGATCGCCGCGGCATGGCCACCGGCATGGCCATCATGGGCTTCGGTGGTGGGGCCATGATCGGAGCCCCCTTGGCCGACTTGCTGATGAAATCTTTCGCCACCTCAACCTCGGTCGGCGTGTTCGAAACCTTCCTGGTGCTGGCGGCCATTTACTTCGTGTTCATGATCTCAGGCGCTCTCGGCTACCGCATTCCGGCCGAAGGCTGGAAACCGGCTGGCTGGACACCGCCGCCGCCCTCGAAGAGCGCCATGATCACCCAGCATCATGTTCACCTGAGCAAGGCCTGGAAAACGCGTCAGTTCTGGCTGGTGTGGACGGTACTCTGCGTCAACGTCACCGCCGGTATCGGCATCATCGGTATGGCCTCGCCCATGCTGCAGGAAGTTTTTGCCGGCAAACTCATTGGTGTTGATGCCGCGTTTAATGAGTTAACTGCTGCACAGAAAACCTCGATTGCCGCCATCGCCGCCGGCTTTACCGGTCTGCTGTCGCTGTTCAACATCGTGGGCCGATTCTTCTGGGCGTCCCTCTCTGACAAGATCGGCCGTAAAGCCACGTACGCCACCTTCTTCCTGCTCGGCTTTGCCATGTATGC
>CAYLWV010000032.1:0-16372 GCA_964387485.1 uncultured Dechloromonas sp.
CACGGATAAAAAACCAGGCCAGAAAAGCCATGGAGAACGGCTTAACGAACCAGTTTACGAACAACGTAACGCCAATGCCCTTCACATGCTGCTTGACTTCATGCAGCGCTCCGAAATCCACCTTGACCAGCATCGGGATGATCATCACCCAGATCAGTAGACCCACGGGCAGATTGACCTGCGCCACTTCGAGATGACCAATTGCCTGAAATACACCGGGCATCATCTGCCCAAGCAGCACACCAGTAATGATGCACAGAAAGACCCAGAGCGTCAGATAGCGTTCGAACACGCTCATCGGGGCATTGGCCGCCGCTTTGGCGGTCACTTCACACTGAACACTCATTTCAGATCCCCAACGCTTCACGCACCGCTGGAATCAACCGGGCACGGATGTCGTCACGGACACGGACAAAGCTCTCCAGAGGTTCTCCATGCGGATCATGAAATGGCAAATGAATGCGCGGCACCGGCTTCGGAAAAATCGGGCAGGCTTCATGTGCGTTATTGCAAACCGTCACGACCAGATCAATCGGCTCGTTGATCACGGCGTCGATGTCTTTTGGAAACAGTCCTTCCGTAGGCAGACCGGCCAACTTCAGCGCCTCGATCGCGCCATCGGCCACTTTGGGTTGCGGCGTGGTACCCGCAGAAAGTCCTTTTGCCTTGCCAGCCAGATCATGATTAATGAGGGCTTCGGCCATCTGTGAACGGCAGGAATTACCGGTGCAGAGAACAAGGATGTTTTTAATGTCGGACATGATGATTCCTTAGTTACGCGGCAGCGTGCCGATATCGTCCAGCTCTTTCTGGAGCGAATGGCGTTCAAGCTTTTCAATCGGCAGGCTAGTGAAAATCCCAATACGGCGATTGAGTTGCATAAATGCATTCTTCACGGCTCGTTGCTGCTCTTCTTCACCTTCAACCTGTGCCGGATCTTCGAGCCCCCAGTGGGCAGTCATTGGCTGACCAGGCCAGATCGGGCAAACTTCACCTGCGGCTTGGTCGCATACGGTAAAAACAAAGTCCAATTTCGGGGCGTCAGGACCGGCGAATTCATCCCAACTTTTGCTGCGGATGCCTTCAGTTGGCATGTTGTTGCGCTGAAGCAGGTCAAGCACATGTGGGTTCACAGAGCCTGTCGGCAGGCTGCCAGCGCTATACGCCTTGAAGCGGCCACGCCCCAGTTGATTCAACACCGCTTCAGCAATCACGCTTCGAGCAGAATTACCGGTGCAGAGGAAAAGCACGTTAAAGACTTTTTCGGACATCATTCACCTCAACAAGAAGTTGAGCAGCCTGCCTTCTTCCGTCTCTTTTCGGTTGTATCAACCTGTTCGGTTTTGGGCAGACAACTCTGACCCTGACAGCACTTATCCGTCAGGAAAGCGAGAAGCTCATCCATCACGCTGTAGTCCGTAGCGTAGTAGATGAAACGACTTTCCTGCCTGGCTTTGATCAAACTGACGCGGCTCAGGTTGGAAAGATGGAAAGATGCCGTTGCGGCCGGCAAGCCCAACTGCTCAGCAATTGCCGAGGCATTCACCCCTTCAGGACCTGCCTCTACCAGCAGACGATAAATCGCCAGCCGGGACTCATGCCCCAGGGCAGCCAGCAGTTCAGCAGCATTCAGCGTTTCCATATTTCCAACTTTATCGAATTGTTGTGACGATTTTATGACACAAAAAAGCCAGGCACAAGGCCTGGCTTTTCTTGAACAGCGTCTGATGCTTACTTCTTCTTGCCCTTCTTCGCTGGGCGACCGGTCTTGACGCGCTCAACCTTATCCAGCGCAGCGACCAGCACAGCATCGGCCATCGCCACCAGGTGCGCAATACCGGCTCGCAGAATCTCGGACTTCTTGAACTCTTTGCCCAGGTTCTTGGCACGCTTCTTCAGGTCTGCCAGCGCGGCATGCTCATGCGCAGGGAACGAAAAGCTATCACGAACCAGCTTCTGCTTTTTCACAGGTACCGGCTTCACGACATTTGATTTGGTCGCAGCAACAACGGGTTGACGCTTAACCGCAACCGGTGCCTTCTTAGCCACAACGGGTTTCAAATTCTTTTCAACGATATTGGCAACCGGCTTAGCAGCCACCGTACGTGGCTTACGTTGGACGGCAGCTTTTGTAGCGACCGTACGAGCCACGGTCTTGCGAACAGGCGCCTTGGCTGCTGACACGCTGGTCGTCGCCGCCGTCTTCGTTGCAGCAGTGCGCTTGCGGGGTGTAGAAGGTGTCGTCAAGATGAACTCCTTAAAAAATCGTTGCGCGATTATGGCACAGCGTCCCACCATTATTGATGAAATCAGAATCAAATCAACGAAGTAATATCCTCGTAACAATAATTTAATAGACTGCGCTCATCCGAGCTCAGTTCAATTTCCGAGTCAATTTTCGTATGGCCTTTATTCCACTCGACGCACTCATAGATCCTTTGCTGATCCCAACTGACGGCGTCGTATTTGCATGGGAAATGCAGGGAAATCAATCCCACGAAATTGCCTCTGATCAGATTGACGCCGCCCTGGCCGACAACAACAAATCCTTGTGGCTGCACCTTAATCTGTCCAATGCTCGTGTGCAACGCTGGCTGCGCCATACACCGCAACTACCGGACTCGCTAAAGGAAGCCATTCTCGACGAAGTCAGCCGTAGCCGGATGGAAACCATCGAGGAATTCGGCGATGGTCTGATGATGGTCATGAACGACTTCCGTATCGGCCTGAACCACTCCGGCGATGAAGAAGAAACCGGCACTCTCTGGGCCATCATGACGCCACGGCTCATGCTGTCATTACGGGCACATCCGCTCCTAACGACCGACACACTCCGTCAGTTATTACGGCAAAAACGCATCACGCCAAAATCTGTCGTTGATCTTTATCATGAACTGATCGAAGAACGCGCCACCCACCTACGTCGAAAAACAGATCAGCTGTCAGACCAGATGGATGATCTCGAAGAAGTGCTTATCGCCGGTGATCGCCTGCCCGAGCACGAAACACTGGGCAGACTCCGTATCACCTGCAGCCGGTTACGTCGCCACTATGCACCGGAGCTCACCGCCCTGCGCCGACTCATTCGGCGTCGCCCCACCTGGTTTAGCGATGATGATGCCGACAAACTCCGTGAGCAGATCGAGCTACTGGCCTTTCTGGTCGACGAAGTGAATAACCTCTATGAACGGGCCAAAGTCCTGCAGGACGAGCTATCTGCACACGTTGCAGAATTCAACGCCAAGAACCTGCAGGTGCTTTCGGTCATGACCGTGATCTTTCTGCCGATGACACTGGTCACCGGTGTGATGGGTATGAACATGGAAGATCTACCTGGCCTGGAACATTCATTCTGGGCTGTCATGATCATCATGTTTGGCGCAGGACTCGCCGTCTATCTTGGGCTACGATTCCGTCGCGTTATTTAATATTGACGTCACATTTATTTAAAACCAGCGTCACACAGCTCATGCCTAATGTGTGTCGTGGAAAATCAAGAATACCGCTTTCGCACGATCTGGATCTCTGACGTGCATCTCGGCACCCCAGGCTGCCAGGCTAATTACCTCCTCGACTTTCTCCGTACGCACGAGTCCGATACCCTGTATCTCGTGGGAGATATCCTTGACGGGTGGCACCTCAAAAAGGGCTGGTACTGGCCACAGACGCACAATGATGTGGTTCAGAAAATTCTACGCAAGGGCCGCAAAGGTACCCGCGTTGTTTTCATACCCGGCAATCATGACGAAAGTGTCCGACAATTCATCGGCTTGAGCTTCGGAGAAATCGAAGTCAAGGAAGATGATATTCACACCCTGGCCAACGGCAAGCGTATGTGGATTACGCATGGCGACCTTTTTGACGGCGTCATGCAGCATGCCCGATGGCTGGCCTATGTGGGTGACAGTGCCTACACCGTCATTCTCAAACTCAATCGCTGGTTCAACGCCATACGTGTGCGCATGGGGCTACCTTATTGGTCCCTATCGCAGTATCTGAAACACCAGGTTAAAAATGCGGTGAACTTTATTTCCGCCTTCGAACATGTCATGACCGAAGAGGCCAAGAGGCGACAGTGCGATGGCGTTGTATGCGGCCATATTCACAAAGCAGAAATCCGCGATATCAACGGCATCCTCTATGCCAACGACGGTGACTGGGTGGAAAGTCTGACAGCGCTCGTTGAAGACTTTGACGGCAATCTCGAAATCGTTCACTGGAACCGTCGGGTTGATGCGCCACTGAACCTGCTCAGTTTGCACCAGGAGCTGTCGAACCAGGCACTCGGCTCAAACCACTGAATCAGCACACAGGGGATGACAATGAATATTCTGATCGTGACAGATGCCTGGGAGCCCCAGGTCAATGGTGTGGTGCGGACCATCAAATCGACTCGTCGCGAACTGGAAAAGCAGGGGCATCATGTCGACATTCTAAGTCCGCTTGAATTCAAAACCGTTCCCTGCCCTACCTATCCGGATATCCAGCTCTCGCTGCGCCCCAAGCGGCAGGTCTTTCAGCGTATTGACGACTTCAACCCCGACGCCATTCATATTGCGACAGAAGGACCACTGGGATTGGCGGCCCGATCATGGGCGCTGAAACACAATTTTCCTTTTACGACGGCTTATCACACCCGATTCCCGGAATATGTCCATGCCCGACTGCGGGTGCCGCTCAGCTGGACCTATCAATATCTGAAATGGTTTCACGGCCCGGCCAGAGCCGTGATGGCCCCAACCCATGTGGTCAAGCACGACCTCGATATCTGCGGTTTTAAAAATGT
This sequence comes from uncultured Dechloromonas sp., assembly GCA_964387485.1. Classification (GTDB taxonomy): domain Bacteria; phylum Pseudomonadota; class Gammaproteobacteria; order Burkholderiales; family Rhodocyclaceae; genus Fluviibacter. Next base: position 4,787 of record CAYLWV010000032.1, read on the forward strand.
CGTCCTTTGGAGTCGCGGCGTTGAGCTCGATATCTTTACACCGCGCAAAGTGCAGCGACTGGGAACGCGCCCACCAATTTTTCTCTATGTCGGCCGTGTGGCCGTAGAAAAGAACATCGAGGCTTTTCTGGAACTTGATCTACCGGGCTCCAAATGGGTCGCCGGTGAAGGCCCCGCACTCGCAGCGCTCCGCGCCAAATACCCCAAAGCCAACTTTATGGGGGTACTCAGTCAGAATGAACTGGCTGAAGTGTACTCATCGGCTGACGTATTTGTGTTCCCGAGTAAAACCGATACCTTTGGTCTTGTTCTGCTCGAAGCCATGGCCTGTGGATTACCCGTAGCGGCTTATCCGGTAACTGGACCCCTGGATGTGATCGGTGATGCGCCTGCCGGTGCCTTAAACCATGACCTGCGTCAGGCCTGCCTGGATGCACTGGCACTGAAGCGTGAAGATGCCTTGTCTCATGCCCAGAAATTCTCCTGGGCCGCCGCCACCGAGCAATTTCTGAAACATCTGCATCCACAACAGAAGGACCCGATTTGACCTCGCCGCTGCAGGATTACGATCCCCGGCAGAACCCCTATAAAGTTCACCACGGATTAAAACGTGTCTGGTTAGCCGGTGGCCATTCTTTACAAGGGCTGGTTTTTGCCATCCGAGAAGAAAGCGCCTTCCGTCAGGAGCTGACTCTGGCGCTGCTCATGCTTCCCTGGGCTTTTGCCTACAGTTTTACCAGCGTAGAACGTCTGCTGTTAATTGGCGCTCTGTTGCTAGTGCTCATCGTCGAGCTGGTCAATTCCGGCATCGAGGCCGCCATAGATCGAATTTCCTTCGAAAGACACAGCCTCTCAAAACGCGCCAAAGACTATGGCAGTGCCGCCGTCTTGTTAGCGTTGCTATTCTGCGGCGGCGTCTGGGCTACAATTTTTTACCCTGTTTTTTTTAGTTGAACTTATCCGAAATGAATCTGATTTTATGGCGTCACGCCGAAGCCATCGATCTCGGCACCCCCGTAACACCCGGTTGTAAGCGAGACCTTGATCGCCAACTCACCGAACGGGGACAACAACAGGCTGCCGCCACGGCACGCTGGCTCAACAAAAACCTGAAGCGCGATTTTCGCGTTATCACCAGCCCTGCACTACGTGCACTCCAGACAGCTAAAGCATTCACAGACAAACCCGAAATCATTCAGGAACTATGCCCTCTGGCCGATGCTAGTCACGTGCTCGCGGCGATCAACTGGCCACAAGGTAAAGATGTGATTGTGATTGGTCATCAACCCTGGCTGGGTCGTGTGGCCAGCTTGCTGCTTTCCGGACAAGAGCAGGATTGGTCAGTCAAAAAATCGGCCATCTGGTGGTTGTCGCATCGGGTACGCAAACAGGAGGATCAGGAAAAACCTCAAACAGTGCTAAGACTGGTGCTGCCGCCGGATCTGATCACACTCGGCTGACTTTCATCATTCTGTCATCACTTGTTCATGGTTTCGTCATTTCCTACAGATACAGTCTTCTCAGGTTCAAGAACAACTGAGGACATCCATGCCGGAAAAGAACACCGATCAGACGGTAACGATTAACGAACACGCGCACCAGGCGCAGATCGTCAAAGCGCCCCATTCGCCTTCACTGCAAATTTCCTGGGCTCGCCATCAGGATGAAGTCGAAGAAGCGCAACGACTCCGTTACAAGGTCTTTGTCGAAGAAATGGGCGCCAATCTGCCCAAGGCAAAAAACGGCCTGGATCAGGATCTGTTTGACGCCTGGTGTGACCACCTCATTGTCCGCGATGAAGAAACGCTACGGGTTGTGGGCACCTACCGTGTGCTCACACCGCACCAGGCTCGAAAACTGGGTAGCCTCTATTCCGAGACCGAATTTGATCTCACCCGCCTCACGCACCTACGCCCGAAAATGATTGAACTCGGTCGGTCCTGCGTGCACCAAGACTATCGCACCGGCAGTGTCATCATGGCCCTCTGGAGCGGTATCGGTCGTTACATGGTTCAGGGCGGCTACGAAAGCATGCTCGGCTGTGCCAGCGTATCCATGGCGGATGGTGGCCACTATGCAGCCAGTCTGTATCAACAGTTCCATGCCAAACATCTGGCAGATATTGAATACCGGGTTTTCCCGCGGCTGGCACTCCCTGTCGATCAACTGAACCAAGGGCTGCAGGTAGAGCCACCACCCCTGGTGAAAGGTTACTTGCGACTGGGTGCCAAAATTTGTGGTGCCCCCGCCTGGGATCCGGACTTCAACACCGCGGACTTCCTCACATTGCTGCGGCTACCGGACCTGCACCCCCGCTATGCCCGCCACTTTCTGGGCGAGCATACGGCTTAACTGACGGCTTACTTACCTGTACAACCCGAGGGCACGTATTTCTGCTCGAGGGTTGTCGTACAGGCCCAGCTGGTCACCGTGGCATTGGCAATCGCACCAGTATAAACAATCGTCTTGCCATCGACATTCTTGTCGATGCCCTTCAGGGCAACCGTTACCGTGGCATTGCTGGCATCTCCGCCCGAAGTCACACGCTCCACATACTGCGTGCTACCCGAGCACAGGTTATTCGGAATGCTGGTTGAGCCACTCTGTACGGCTTCCGTCACAGACACCTTACAGGCCGATGCCGCCAGCAGACCTTCGGAGACCTTGGCGCGAATCGTGTAGTTCTGATAAGCCGGCAGTGCCACGGCCCCCAGAATACCGACAATGGCAATCACCACCATCAGCTCGATCAGAGTAAAGCCCGATTGAAACGACTTGCGCATTGCTGTCTCCCGTGAAAACCGTAAAAATTCTAAAGGCATCTTAACGCATCGCGGCATCAGCCGCAAAAGCGATGGGTAATTCCGTGCCCAGTCCCTGGGCGACTGCACGCTCCAGCACCTTCAGCGCCACCGCCATATCCTGAACACCCAGTCCCTGCGATTCAAACACGCTCATACCCTGAGGATCGGGCTTAACCGGCACCCGCCCCGTGATTACGTCACCCAGCTCGACCAGCTGACGCGGCAACACGCGGCCTTTTTCCAGTAGCGGGAGCAGATCACCGGCCTCGCGCAGCGCTGTTTCCAGCGTATCCACCACAATTGGGCAAGCTTTGCGCAACAGCGCTTCGGGAAGCTCTCGGCGCATCAATGCATTACCGCCCGCCGCATTGATATGTGTGCCCGGATTCACCCATTCAGCCTGCAGCACCGGTGTACTGCTGGTTGTAATCGTACCAACGACATCGGCAGCCGATACCGCATCAGCCGCGCCCTCGGGCGCCACCGAAACCAATGTACGATCCGGAAACTGCGCCTGCATTCTGGCGACAAACGCATCCCGCTTTTCCGGGTCGCGGGCAATAATCGAGACCTTCTGGATCGGCAACACCGCTAATTGTGCCGCCAGGTGCCCTTCCGCCTGCCAACCCGAACCGAACATCGCCAACGTGCGGGCATGGGGATTCGCCAGCCAGCGCGAAGCCACACCCGATGCCGCACCCGTGCGAATCATCCCCAGCAGATCCGCCGAGATCATGGCCCGTAGGGCCCCGCTGCTACCGTCATACAGGTGGATTAAGAAACGGTTTCCTGCCCGACTACTGGTATAGGCCTTGAAGCCGGTCACCGACACGCCGACCGGGTCGGTATAACTGGCCTGCAGGAGATGCAACGCCAGCTTGGGTGTTCGTGTGCGCTGGCGTGGCAGATCCTGCGCCCGGCCTTCCGTCAGCGCCCGATGGGCATCTTCCACTGCGGCAATCGCCAACGGCATATCCAGCACCTGGCGGACATCGGCTTCTGTCAGATACAACGCCATAAAGCTCTCCCATTCAACAAGGCACTCATTTTATCGCGGGATGACAGAGGCGTTTGAGCAGCCAGTGTGTTGGTAAAAACAATAAAAAAACCAACATGAATTGCAGCACCACAAACCAAACAGGCTCAGGCAACCAGGTTTGCGGCTTGACATCGCTAAACCCGTAAACGTAGTTGATATTCACGGGCAAGGCCGGATTCTGCAGAGGGGCCGGCGGGGGCGGCATGAAGAAATAGCACACATAAAGCGACGTAAACGCCAGCCCCATCCATAGGGGGAGTCCCCGCGGATCGTAACCGGTCTTACGCAGCAGCCAGATCAGCAGAAACGGCAGCCAGAAATGAAAGAACGACAGAAAACGGACATAGAGCGGAATCGAGGCCTGGAACATGTAATCCGTCATGCCCGTCATCGGGATACCCAACAACGAGGATATGAAATCCGTTGCCCACAACAGCTGGGGCAGCAGAATTCCCACGGCGGCGGCGGAAACCAGCAGCGGACTCTCCCGCCACATCGCCACGGTCGTCATGATCAATGCCATGTCACAAAAGAATAGAAAGTTGGTGGGGCCGTAGGTGATCCAGTACACAGGAATCAACACCGCAACATAAGCCGTGATCAGCAGCTTGGCACCCAATGGAATCAGCGGTGCCGTGTTGAACCGGAGGTTCATTCGTGGCCTTTCAATAAAACAACCGCCGCGTCATCTTCAACTTGAGAAAAATCTCGATAAAAGCGGCCAACACCACCGAACTCGGCTACCACCTGCAAACAGACAACAGCATCACACAAGGGCCGGATACCGGCCACCGCCTCTGGTGAAGCCACCGGTACGGCACAGATCAGTGTCGCCGGTTTCTGGCTGCGGACTTCCAGCAAGGCCGCACGCATGGTCGCGCCGGTTGCCATGCCGTCATCCACCACAATCACCGTCCGTCCATGAATCGCTGCCGGCGGACGTACTGCCGCATATTGCAAACGACGGCGACGAATCGTCGCCAGCTGTTGCTCAACCGCTTCGGCCAGATACGCCGCATCCGCCCCTGCCCGCTCGGCATAGTCGGCCACAAACACCTTGCCCGACTCTCCCACAGAACCCACAGCAAACTCCGGATTACCGGGTGCACCCAGCTTTCGTACCAGCACCACATCCAGATCACCATGCAGCGTATCGGCCACGACCCGACCGAGCGGTACACCGCCCCGGGGAATCGCCAACACAAGCGGCTGATCCCGCTGATAGCTTTGTAGTGCGCCACAAAGCTGCCGTGCCGCATCCTCCCGATCCGCAAACAGCATCACGCAGCCCCGTCCAAGCGCAGGAGTTCAATCTGAAACAACGGTTCATACGGCGGCACATGGCATTCCACCACATCGGCTGGGGCCACCTGCAGATGAACCCCCACCACATCCGCACGGATCGGCAACTGTGTCACATGCCGGTCTGCCAATACCGCCGTATAAATGGCCCGTGGTGATTTATCGTTCAACCACTCAATCACGCGCAGCAAGGAATGCCCCGTATACAGCACATCATCAACAATCAATAAGGTATATCCGGTCAGATCCAGCTCGGCCTGGCCCTGTTGCTCGGTCAGCCGGGTTTCCGGGTGCAGTAATGTCAGATCATCAGCATAGCGCTTGACCTTGAGATCCAGACGCATGGGCATCGGCACATGAAACAAACGGACCAGCGCCTCGCATAGCTGATCTGCCAACGGTGCACCACGGCGCAACACCCCAATTACGGCCACTTTATTGGCCCCGGCCAGCAACGGTGCTGCCTGATGTGCCATACCATCAATCAAGGCCTGCATCTGCGCCGGTGCATAAAGCAAAAACCGGGTTCCGGGTGGATGATCCGCCGGATCAATCTGATTGACTTGAGTCGTCATGGTGAACCTCAACACAGTATCTCCTATGTTGAGATTACACGCTTTTAGTCACTCATGCTTTTTGCAGTGCAGCCAGCTCCGCATCCGTAAATAACCGAGATCGTGTCAGAAACCGCAATCCAGTTGGCCGCTCCAGAGAGAACATCCCGCCACTTCCGGGAATCGCATCAATGATCAGATGCGTATGTTCCCAGTAAGCAAACTGCGGCTGACTCATATAAAACGGCACACCACCAATGTCACCCAGCTTGACGTCCACATCCCCGACCAGAAACTCATTGGCAGGAAAACACATAGGCGCACTACCGTCACAACAACCACCGGATTGATGAAACAGCAGCGCGCCGTGCTTGGCCTGTAACTGGGCGATTAACGCCAGTGCCGCCGGCGTCGCCGAAACGCGGCTGACGGCACTGTTGCGTGGCGTTAAGTCGGTAGCCATTAGAAAAAGCCGAGTGGCGACTCGCTATAGCTGACCAGCAGATTCTTGGTCTGCTGGTAATGATCCAGCATCATCTTGTGGTTCTCACGACCAATGCCCGACTGCTTGTAGCCGCCGAAAGCCGCATGGGCCGGATAGGCATGGTAGCAGTTGGTCCACACACGGCCGGCCTGAATGGCGCGACCGACGCGGAAAGCACGATTGCCATTACGCGTCCAGACACCTGCCCCCAGGCCATACAACGTATCGTTGGCGATCTCGATAGCTTCGGCTTCATCCTTGAAGGTCGTCACCGATACCACGGGTCCAAAGATCTCTTCCTGGAAGATGCGCATCTTGTTATGACCCTTGAACACCGTCGGCTGAATGTAATACCCGCCGGCCAGATCGCCATCCATATGTGCCTGCGCACCACCGATCAGGCACTGAGCGCCCTCTTCCTTACCCAGCTTCAGATAAGAATTGATCTTTTCCAGCTGCTCATTCGACGCCTGCGCACCAATCATGGTGTTGGGGTCCAGCGGATTGCCCTGCTTGATGGCAGCCACGCGCTTGAGCACGCGTTCCATAAACTTCTCGTAGATGGATTCCTGCACCAGCACACGCGACGGACAGGTACAGACTTCGCCCTGGTTCAGGGCAAACAGCGTAAAGCCTTCCAGCACTTTGTCGAAATAGCTGTCATCGGCATTCATCACATCTTCAAAGAAAATGTTCGGGCTCTTGCCGCCCAGCTCCAGCGTCACCGGAATCAGGTTCTGGCTAGCGTATTGCATGATCAAACGACCCGTCGTCGTTTCACCGGTAAAGGCAATCTTCGCAATGCGAGGGCTGGAGGCCAGCGGTTTACCTGCTTCCAGGCCGAAACCGTTCACCACATTCAGCACACCCGGTGGCAACAAGTCTCCAATCAGTTCCATTAGCACCAGAATAGACGCGGGAGTCTGCTCGGCGGGCTTCATCACCACACAGTTGCCGGCACCCAGTGCTGGTGCCAGCTTCCAGACCGCCATCAGGATCGGGAAGTTCCACGGAATAATCTGCCCCACCACACCCAGCGGCTCTTTGTAATGGTAGGCGTAAGTGTCGTGATCAATCTCACTGATACCGCCTTCTTCGGCGCGCACGCAACCGGCAAAATAGCGGAAATGATCAATCGCCAGCGGAATATCGGCGGCCATCGTCTCGCGAATCGGCTTACCGTTATCCAGCGTCTCAGCCGTAGCGATCAGCTTCAGGTTCGCTTCCATGCGGTCAGCAATCTTGTTCAGGATATTGGCGCGATCCGCCTGCGAGGTTTTACCCCAGGCGGCCTTCGCGGCATGGGCCGCATCCAGGGCCAGATTGATATCCTTATCGTTAGAGCGCGGCACCTCGCACAACACCTTGCCCGTAATTGGCGTCGTATTCTCAAAGTACTGACCGTCCACCGGGGCCACCCACTGCCCGTTGATGTAATTGGCGTAACGTGCCTTGAACGGATTATCGACGGTAATGTTGTTGATGGTAATGCTCATAGTTATCTCCTGAATATGGACATGTTGGATGTCATACGACGCACACCTGAAACCGGTGGTTACACGTCTTAGTGCATGAGCCGTGCCAGAAATATTTTTTAATCACGATTGATGCAACGCACATTCCTCTTTTGCCTTACCAGCGAGTGCGCTATTTTTTTACGCTGCTTCGCAACATGACAAGCGCCTGATTGCCCGAAAAATTCTGCCCTTCCGCTGCAACACTTTGTCGCAATTTCTGCGACACTTTGTCGCTCATCCGCCGACAATGCGACACTTGTCGCGACCCTCTTTGCGAATTTCTCACCGGATCACCGCTCATGCGACAACCGCCTGCCAACAATCTGCCAGATACCATTCTGCGCTCCTGGCATCGCTGTACTGACCTGGGCGTCATTGAAGATCAGATTCCCTACGCAGAGCCCCTCACCCACAACGAGCTGCTGATACTGCGTGAGGCCTCCGGTGAACTCCTGCCCATGGTTGAACCGGAGCTGGACTTCCTTGGTGAAATGTTCCAGGGCACCGACTCGGTGGTGTTGCTGGCCAACCCCAACGGCATGATTCTTGATACCCGGGGTACCGGCAGCTTTCTTGATAAAGCGGGTCAGGTCGCCCTCAAATCCGGCGTCGTCTGGAGCGAATCCGAGCGTGGCACCAACGCCATCGGCACGGCCATTGCCGAAGGCGCCATGGTCGAAGTCTGGGGCAACGAACACTTTCACCGACAACACGCAGCCCTTTGCTGTACGGCGGCGCCGATCCTCGATCACCAGGGGCGCATCGCCGGTGTGATTGATATCTCAGGCGATGCCCGCCTACCGCGTGGCTATGCACAAGGCGCACTGGGTCGGGCCATTCGCGAGGTCGAGCACCGCTGGCTCATGCAATCTCCCGGCCAGCTCAACCGGCTGCGCTTTCATGAAAAGAGCAATCATCTTGGCAGCTTCCGTGAAGGCATCCTCCTGCTCGACGGCGAAATTATTGTCGGCGCCAACCGCGAAGCCGTGCGCTGGCTGGGAACCACCTGGTCACTGATCGGTGAGCGTTGGTCCCACATTTTCAGCACCCCACTGCTCAAAGCCGGCATTGATGAAACCCTACTCATGACCCATAGCGGCCTGCTCTATCGCGGCGTGATGGAAAAACCGGCGCCTATGTTGATGGAAAATCCGCATCCGGCAACGCCACAGCCAACGACCAAAATCGACGCTGCCATCACCGCGCATACCTCACTCTCGTCCGTCTCATCTGCCTGGCTGGACAGCAACACAAGACAGCAGCTCGATCAAGCGGTACGTGCCGTTGATGCCGAACTATCCGTCATCATCCAGGGAGAAACCGGCACCGGCAAAGAAGTCATGGCCCGGCTCATCCACGAACACAGCCAACGCCACAACAAACCCTTTGTCGCCATCAACTGCGCTGCTCTGCCCGAAGGCCTGATCGAATCCGAACTCTTCGGCTATGCCGAAGGTGCCTTCACCGGCGCTCGCAAAAGTGGCGCCATCGGCCGCGTCTTCGAAGCCGACGGCGGCATCCTGTTTCTCGATGAAATCGGCGACATGTCGCTCATGCTGCAAACCCGATTACTACGCGTCTTGCAGGATCGTGCCGTCCAACCCCTGGGCGGCGGCAAATCACGGCCGGTTAACTTTGTCGTCCTGTCAGCCACCCACCGGGATCTGGCTGCCATGGTCAGCGCCGGCACCTTCCGAGCCGACCTCTACTACCGACTGCATTTCCATCAGATCGATCTATCCCCGTTACGTCATCGTAGCGACAAAACCGCCTTCATCGATGCACTCTGGCAGGAAGCCGGCGCCACACGCCGACAGCTCACACTCTCCAACGAAGCTCGTCAGGCGTTAAACAACTACGACTGGCCCGGCAACTTCCGGCAACTCGCCCACCTCGTCAAAACGCTGGTTGCCCTCGCCGAACCTCACCAAAGCATCGGCATCAACGACCTGCCGGCAGAATACCGAATCACCCATATGCCAGCGATCACCATCGCGGACGCATCCAGCGCTGCTGACACTGACGAAACCCTCTCACCCGAACGCATCAAACTGGCACTCGAACAATCGCACTATAAGGTCGCCACAGCAGCCCGCCGGCTCGGCGTGCATCGTTCAACGCTGTACCGGTATATGGCTACTTATAACCTTTAAGACATCCATGTCTTGATCAGAAAGCCCATGATGGCACAGCCCGCAATCACATGAATAACGTTCGCCTTAAAGCGAAACAACGCGATCACGGCTATCAGCGTAATAAGCGCCGACATCCCATCGAAAGCACCCTCAAATCCTTTCGGCCACAAGACGTGATAGCCGAAGAACAATGCCAAGCTCAGGATGACACCGACCACCGCCGCCGTAATAGCAGTCAGCGGTCCCGTGAATTTCAGATCGTTATGAGTGGTTTCGATGAATGGTCCACCCATCATGATGAAAACAAAGGACGGTAGGAAGGTGAACCAGGTAACCACGATGGCCGCCACAGCACCTGCCATGAACAGGCTGTCCGGGCCGAAAAACGCTTTAACGTAGCCACCCACGAAGCCAACAAAGGTCACGATCATGATGAGCGGGCCTGGTGTAGTTTCGCCCAATGCCAAGCCATCCATCATTTGTGTTGGAGTGAGCCAGCCATAGTCACCCACTGCGCCCTGATAAACATAAGGCAGAACAGCGTACGCACCACCAAATGTCAGCAGCGCAGCTTTTGTGAAGAACCAGCCCATTTGGGTCAGTGTATGGTGCAAACCATAGATAGCCGCCAGCAATCCCATCGGCAACAACCAGAGCAGGCTACCGATGAATGCCACCTTGAATAGTTTGCTCCAGGCAAACAGGGCATGTTCCGGTATCGGTGTGTCGTCATCAATCAACGCCGGACCAAAGGATTGATCGGCTTTGCCATGCCCACCACCGGCCTTGAACTTGTCCGGAGCCATGCGGCCGCCAAAATACCCGATCACGGCAGCCACAACGACAATAGCCGGAAACGGCACATTGAGCGCAAAAATAGCCACAAAGGAAGCGGCAGCGATCACCCACAACACATTATTCTTCAAAGCACGTGAGCCTATCCGATGCGCTGCCTGAACCACAATGGCGGTTACCGCCGGCTTAATGCCATAAAACAGACCAGCAACCAGCGGCATATCGCCGTAGGCCATATAAATCCACGACAGAAAAATCAGGATAAATAACGACGGCAACACAAATAATCCGCCCGCGACGAGGCCTCCCCAACTACGGTGCATCAACCAACCGATATAGGTCGCCAACTGCTGGGCTTCCGGACCCGGGAGCACCATGCAGTAATTCAGCGCATGCAGAAAGCGGCGCTCGGAAATCCAGCGCCGGCGTTCCACCAACTCCTGATGCATGATGGCAATCTGCCCAGCAGGGCCGCCAAAGCTCACAAAGCCTAGTTTCAACCAAAACATAAAGGCCTGCCAGAAGCTCACGTCAGCGCATTGTTCTTCAACGGAAACGGATTTTTCTGTCATGTGGGCATTCAAATCTCTACGCAGACCACGCTTCCCCAAGTGCATCGGCCTGCTGCAGCACCAACTCCACCGCGGCTTCCTGCTGATCGGGCGGGTATTTATACTTACGCAGAATCCGGCGAACCATGAGGCGTAGTTTGGCGCGGACGCTGTCGCGCACCGACCAATCCACCGTCAGATTGTTACGTAAATTCTCGGCCAGCTCATGAGCGATCTTCTTCAGCGTTTCATCGCTGAGCTCACGCACCGCAGATTCGTTATCGGCCAGCGCGTCGTAGAAACGCACTTCATCATCGTTCAGCCCCAGTTCGTCGCCACGGTTGGCCGCTGCGCGGAACTTTTTGGCCATCTCGATGAGTTCTTCAATCACCTGCGCCGTTTCAA
>CAYLWV010000033.1:0-16350 GCA_964387485.1 uncultured Dechloromonas sp.
TATTTTGCTATGGTCCGGCGTGCGACGACAATGCCTTCGGCACTAAATTGATCACAAATTTGTTGGTCAGACAGCGGTTTTTTCGAATTTTCGTCGCCGATCAGCTGTTTGATGCGGGCTTTAATGGCTGTAGCCGAGGCGGCGCCACCATCGTCGGTGCCTACGTGGCTGCCGAAAAAGTATTTAAATTCAAAGACTCCGCGCGGTGTGGCCATGAATTTCTGCGATGTTACCCGGGAAATCGTCGATTCATGCAGGCCAAGCTGGTCGGCAATTTCTCGTAAGACCAACGGGCGCATGGCCAGCTCGCCTTTTTCAAAAAAAGCGGCCTGTTCGTCCACAATCGCCTGGGCAACGCGTTCAATGGTCTCGAAACGCTGCTGAATATTCTTGATCAGCCAGCGCGCCTCCTGCAGTTGCCCACTGAGGCCGCTATGGCCACCGCTGGCCTGACGTAGCAGGCCGGCATAGAGGCGGTTGATTTTCAGGCGTGGCAGCGCATCGGGATTGGTGGTGGCTGACCAATGGTCGCCCTGGGCATCATGCTTTTTGCGGACCAGCACATCAGGGATGATGTAGGGGCTCGCATCATCCAGGAAAGTGTTGCCGGGATGGGGGTTCAAACTGCGGATCAGGGCCTGTGCATCGCGTAGGGCATCGAGATCGGCCCCGGTTTTGCGGCGGATGAGTGTGAAATCGCGCTGTGCCAGTGCGGGCAAACACTCCGCGACCAGTTGGCGGGCCAGATCAACAGCAGGGTCGCTCAGTCCTTTGAGTTGCAGCAGCAGACATTCCGTCAGGTCGCGGCCGCCAATGCCGGGTGGGTCCAGCTCCTGTAGTCGGCTGAGCGCGTGTTCCAGCTCGGCCAGCGTCACCGATTCGTCCGTTGGTAAGGCTTCCAGAATTTCGTCCAGTGAACTGGTCAGGTAGCCCCGCTCATCCAGTGCTTCGATCAGCACGCGTACCAGTGCCTGTTCTCGCCAGGCTGTGCGCAGTAGACCAGCTTGTGCCAGCAGATGTTCGCGCAGGGTCAGTGTGCTGCAGCTCCCGGCTTCGTAGTCATTGTCGCCATCGTCGCTGCCACTGGCCGATGAATAAGCGTAGGGCCCCTCATCCATATCCATCGGGTTCGACTGCTCAAAGGCTTCGGCCGTATCGGTTATGCCCTCGTTGGTGGGTTCGTGTGCTTCGCTGCTTGCGTCCGGTGACTCGCGATGTTCGTGCGAGATATCATGTGTCAAGTCGGTGACGCGACCAGCATCATGGTCGCCAGTCGCACTCGCCGATGCATCGTTGACGGTGGTGTCGCCCTCTTCGCCATCGTCGCGCTCGAGCATTGGGTTTTCTGCCAGTGCTTGGGTGACCTCTTGCTGGAGTTCGACTGATGATAGTTGCAGCAGCCGGATCGACTGTTGCAGCTGTGGCGTCATCGTCAGATGTTGTGTGGCCTTGAGTTGCAGGCTGGCCTTCATGGCGGATTCCGGTCGCTGGGTGTACGTAAAAAGCGCTTAGAGGCGGAAGTGTTCACCCAGATAGACCTGGCGTACGGCTTCGTTTTCGATGATGTCCGAGGGGTGGCCGGAGGCCAGTACCGTGCCTTCGCTGATGATGTAGGCGCGATCAGTAATGCCCAGGGTTTCGCGCACATTGTGGTCGGTGATCAGTACACCGATGCCGCGTTCCTTGAGGAAGCGAATAATCTTCTGAATCTCCAGCACGGCAATCGGGTCAACGCCGGCGAAGGGTTCATCAAGCAGAATGAAGCGCGGTTGGGTGGCCAGCGCACGAGCGATTTCGACACGGCGACGTTCACCGCCGGAGAGCGCTGCAGCACGGCTGTGGCGAATATGCTGGATAGCCAGCTCGTCAAGCAGCGTCTCCAGTCGGCTGTGCTCCTCGTCGGCGCTTAGCTTCTGCAGCTGCAGGACGGCAAGAATGTTTTCTTCGACCGTGAGTTTGCGGAAGACCGAGGCTTCCTGCGGTAGGTACGAGATACCCATGTGGGCACGCTGATGAATCGGTAGATGCACCAGTTCGTCATTGGCCAGGGTGATGTTGCCGCCATCGGCAGGAACCAGACCCACGACCATATAGAAGCAGGTGGTTTTACCCGCCCCGTTGGGGCCGAGCAGACCCACGACTTCACCGGCGCTCACGTCAAACGATACGTCTTTGACGACGGTGCGTTTGCGGTACACCTTACGCAGGTTACGGGCCGAAAGAATGGCGGGTTTGGCGTCGATCATGGCGAAGTGATGGGAATGGTTGGTTGGATGATGGATCAGGGGGTATCGGTGAATTCGTCGGCATTGCCGGCGCTGCGGATCACCTGCTGAATGGTGCGCATGGCAAAGCCGCGGCTGGCCAGGTGACGAGTTTGCTTCATGCGCTCATTCATGTCGCGGGGCGCCTGGCCAAATTTTTTCAGCCATAGCTCGCGACAGCGGCTGAACTCATCGGGCTGTTCCGATAGTACGGCAGCAATGGTATCGCGGTCGATACCTTTCTGTGCCAGTTCCTGCTGTAAACGGGTGTTGCCGTAACGAGGTGCGCGCAATCGGATGCGCATTTCCGCGTAACGATCATCCGAGAGCATTTTGCGCCGTTCCAGATCATCAAGCAGTGCTTGTACATCAGACTCGGTCGGTGGTTCGTAGACCTCTTCGAGCACGGTTTCAAACACATCGCGTGTGTTACCGGGGTATCGTCTGGCAGGACGTGGTGCCGGTTTGCTGAGCAGTTTGGTGGCCAGTTCCTGACGCGAATACTCGCGCCGCGCCAGAAGGCGCAGTGCGCGAGCTCTCAGGTCGTCAGCCGTGGCGGCCAATCTCGCGGCCTCCCCTCAGCTTAAGCGTCGTCCCCGGCAGTGGGCTTGGCACCCGCCTTGGTGATACCGGCCGCTTCCATGATCTTGGCTTCGATTTCCTGGGCCAGCTCCGGGCGGGTCTTCAGGAATTCGCGGACATTGTCTTTGCCCTGACCAATCTTCTCACCGTTGTAGGCGTACCAGGCACCGGCCTTATCGACGATCTTGTGTTCAACACCCAGCTCGATGATTTCGCCTTCACGCGAGATACCTTCGCCGTACAGGATGTCAAAGATCGCTTCGCGGAACGGGGGCGACACCTTGTTCTTGACGACCTTGACGCGGGTTTCCGAACCGACGACTTCGTCGCCACGCTTGATGGCGCCGATACGGCGGATATCCAGACGCACAGAGGCGTAGAACTTGAGCGCGTTACCACCGGTGGTGGTTTCCGGGTTGCCGAACATCACGCCGATCTTCATACGGATCTGGTTAATGAAGATGACCAGCGTGTTGGTCTTCTTGATACTGCCGGTCAGCTTACGCAGAGCCTGGCTCATCAGACGGGCGTGCAGACCCATCATCGAGTCACCCATCTCGCCTTCGATTTCCGCACGCGGCGTCAGAGCTGCCACAGAGTCGATGACGATGATATCCACGCCGCCCGAGCGGACGAGCATGTCGGCAATTTCCAGACCCTGTTCGCCGGTGTCCGGCTGCGAGATGATCAGATCGGGCACATTGACGCCCAGCTTGCCGGCGTACACCGGATCCAGTGCGTGTTCGGCATCAATAAAGGCGGCGGTACCGCCCGCGCGTTGGGCAGCGGCGATGACCTGCAAGGTCAGCGTGGTTTTACCCGAGGATTCCGGGCCGTAAATTTCAACGACACGGCCACGCGGCAGACCGCCGATGCCGAGTGCCATATCCAGACCCAGCGAGCCGGTGGAAACGGCCTGGATGCCCTGATCAATCTGGGCATCGCCCATTTTCATGATGGCGCCCTTACCGAACTGCTTTTCAATCTGGGCGAGTGCGGCACCTAGTGCCTTGACCTTGTTGTCGTCCATGCTGACTTCCTTATGAGAGATTGGAATGATTATTGCACACCATGAGAGTCTCACCAGGTGAGCCTATGTGTCGCTCGGTGAAAAAATATATAAAAGCAACAGGTTGGGCAGTCAGGCCGGGAGAACGGTACAATCCGCGCCCATGTCTGCACCCGCCATACCCACCTTCAGCGGCCTCAACGAGCGTCAGCGTGAAGCCATTCTCTACCTGGACGGCCCCTTGCTGGTGCTGGCCGGCGCCGGCTCGGGTAAGACACGGGTGATTACCGAAAAGATCGTCCATCTGATCGAGACCTGCGACATCAAGCCCCATCAGGTGGCGGCCATTACCTTTACCAACAAGGCGGCCATGGAGATGTCGGAGCGCATCGCCAAGCGCATGGGCAAGGCTCCGAAGGGGCTGACCATTGCCACCTTTCACTCGCTTGGGCTGCGCATGGTGCGTGAAGAGGCCAAAACGCTGGGCTACAAGCCGGGGTTTTCCATCTTTGACTCGGCAGACTGCCTAGGTATTATCAATGAGCTGAGCGGTACGACGGACAAAGCCAAGCTACGCTGGTTGCAGACCACCATTTCCCTCTGGAAAAACGCCCTGCTCAGCCCCAAGGAAGCCGCGGCTGCCGCCAAGGATGAAGAAGAGGCTGTGGCTGCCCGCGTCTATCTGGAATACGCCAATGCGCTGCACGCCTACCAGGCCGTGGATTTCGATGATCTGATCCGGCTACCGGTGACCCTGCTACAGGACAACGCCGAGGTTCGGCAGAAGTGGCAGGACAAGTTCCGCCATATTCTGGTGGATGAATATCAGGATACCAATACGGCTCAATACCGCCTGCTGCAACAGCTGACGGGCGTGCGAGCCTCGTTTACGGCCGTCGGCGACGACGATCAGGCCATTTACGGCTGGCGTGGCGCCGACGTGGAGAACCTGCGGCGCCTGACCGAAGATTTCCCGCAGCTCAAAGTCATCAAGCTGGAGCAGAACTACCGCTCCACCGGCAAGATTCTGGAAGCCGCCAATACGCTGATTCAGAACAACCCCAAACTGTTTGCCAAGGCGCTCTGGTCCGAGCATGGGCCCGGCGCCAATATCAACGTCATTGCCTGTGCCGAAGGTGAGGCGGAGGCCGAAACAGTCATCATGAAGCTGCAGGGCCACCGTTTTGAGCATCGGGCCAAGTTTTCGGACTACGCCATCCTGTATCGCAGTAATCACCAGGCCCGGGTGTTCGAACAGGCCCTGCGCCAGCAGCGCATCCCTTATCTGCTGTCGGGCGGCCAGTCCTTCTTTGACAAAGCAGAAATCAAGGATCTGCTGGCCTATCTGCGTCTGTTGGTCAACGACGACGATGATCCGGCCTTTATTCGTGCCGCTACGACCCCGCGCCGGGGTATTGGTAGCCAGACCCTGGCGACACTGGGTCGTTATGCGGCCGAACGCCAGATCTCCCTGTTTGCAGCACTGTTTGAAGAAGGTTTTGCCGCACAGGTCAACAGCCGTGTGCTGCAGCCGTTACGTGAATTTGGTGAGTTTATTAACCGCTTTCAGTGGCGTGCGCAACGGGAATCGGCGGCCGATGTCTTCCCCGATATTCTGACTGCGATTGATTACGAGAACTGGCTTTACGATCAGGAAGAGGCGCGCACCGCAGAAACCCGTTGGGGCAATGTGCAGGAGTTCCACGCCTGGATTACCAAGAAGAGCGACGACGACGGCAAGACGCTGGCCGAAATCGTGCAGACCATGGCGTTGATGTCGCTGCTCGAACGCCGTGATCAGGGTGATGACTACGACGCGGTGCAGCTATCAACGCTGCATGCGGCCAAGGGCCTGGAGTTCGGCCACGTGTTTTTGGTCGGGGTGGAAGAAAACATTCTGCCGCACCGCGAATCGCAGGAGGCCGAAAAGCTCGAAGAAGAGCGCCGCCTCATGTACGTGGGTATTACCCGTGCCCAGCGTAGTCTGCATATCACCTGGTGCGAGAAGCGTCGTCAGGGTAAAGATCTGGTGCCGTGCGAACCCTCCCGTTTTATTCAGGAGATGGGTTGCGAGACGGCCACGTCGGCCAGTAAGACGGTGGTCGAAAAATCGACATCAACGGCCAAGCTGGATTTTCTCAAGGCCATGTTGCAGAAAACCCCGCCGGGCGACGCGGGCGCTGCATAAACGACCCGCAAAAACAAAGGGGCGCTGAAGCGCCCCTTGTTCGTTCAGTTGGCTGAAGTTACTTGGAACCGTCCACCATATACTGAACAGCGGCCTTGACTTCGTCATCTGACAGGCTGGCTGCGCCACCACGGGCCGGCATGCCCTTGAAACCGTTGATGGCGTGGTTGGTCAGTGTCGCCATGCCCTGACCGATACGGCCAGCCCAGGCACCCTTGTCACCGAACTTCGGTGCACCCATCACGCCAGCGCCGTGACAGCCGGCACATACCGTGTTGTAAACGGTCTTGCCATCCTTGACGCCACCAGCGCCACCACCGGCCTGGAGTTCGATTTTGGCCACCGGTGCAATGCGCGATTCGACATCGTCACCACCGCTTACGGCATCGGACTTGCCTTTACCGCTCATCGAGAACGGTACAACCACTGCCATCAGAACCACCGCCAGGGCGATGGAGAGATACATGATTTTGCTGCTGGAATTCTTGTCGGCCATGATGGATCCTGTGCGCGAAAGGTAAATGGGCGAATTAATTATTTAATTATAGCGGGAACTCAACAGCTTGGGGATCCTTTGGACAGTCCGGCCAAAAACGGCTAGACTTCGCCCGCACGCGCTCGTAGCTCAGTTGGATAGAGTATTGCCCTCCGAAGGCAAGGGTCGCACGTTCGAATCGTGTCGAGCGCGCCAGAATTCTGGCCTGCCAGTTGTCCGAAATGAAGGTAGGCCTCACCTATACAGGGGCGGCGGCTTGGATCGTACCGAACGCTTTTACCGCATTGATCAGTTGCTCAATGAGCAGCGCTGCCTTTCCTTTGAAGCCATTCAGGAAGCGCTTGGTGTTTCCCGTGCCACGCTGCGGCGGGATCTGCAATATCTGCGTGATCGGCTCAATGCCCCGATTATCTACGACCGTTTGGGTGGCGGTTACCGGTTCACCCAGGATGCCGCGTCGCTTTCTGCAGCATCCGCGGTCAGTGGTCCAAAATACGAATTGCCGGGTCTCTGGTTTAATGCCAGCGAAATCTATGCCCTGTTGATGATGCAGCAGTTGCTTAACACCGTGCAGCCCGGTCTGCTCGGGCCGCATATTGCGCCTTTACAGTCACGCCTGTCGGCCTTGCTCGGTAGTCAGCAGAACCGGCCGGAAGATATTGAAGACCGTATCCGCATTGTGCATACAGGCCAGCGGGCGCCGGAACCAGCCAACTTTGCGTTGATTGCCTCAGCCCTGCTCAAGCGTCAACGGTTGCAACTGCAGCACTGGCATCGGGGCCGGGATGAGACCACGAGCCGCGAGATTTCTCCGCAGCGCCTGGTGTTCTATCGTGGTAACTGGTATCTCGATGCTTGGTGCCACCTGCGCAAGGATTTACGCAGTTTCGCAGTGGAGACGCTCAGCGAAGTGGCGCTGCTCGATAAAAGTGCCAAGGAAGTGGCTGCCACCGTACTGGATAGTCGCGTACAGAACGGTTACGGTATTTTCGGCGGGGCGCGGACGCAATGGGCACAACTGCGGTTTACGCCGGCGCGGGCGCGTTGGGTGGCTGCTGAACAGTGGCACCCGGATCAGCGTGGCAGTGTGCTGCCTGATGGCAGTTATCAGCTGGATGTGCCGTACAGCATTGAAACCGAACTGGTGATGGACATTCTGCGCCATATGCCGGAGGTAGAGGTGCTGGGGCCGCCCGCTTTGCGGCAAAAGGTGTACGACAAGCTGGCAACGGCTCTGGCATTACATGCAGGCCCGGCAGCGCGCTGAGCGGCCGATGATCAGCCGCCTGTTTCGGTGCTTCGGGTTGCGGTTGTGTTTACTGGTGCTGCTCTTCGTCGCTGCGCCGGTCTGGGCCCAGGAGATCGAGGCCCGCATGTACTCCAACGCCCCGGTGGGCTACAACTTTGTGGGTGTCGGTTTTACTCAGGTTAAAACCAGTAAATACGAGCTGAACACCGAGCTGCTGAGCTACAACCGGATCCTCGATGTGTTCGGCCAATCGGGCAAGATCAATGTCATCGTGCCCTACTCTCAGCTACACGGTAAAACCACCGTGGGTAATCAGGTCATCACCGGTTCGGCACAGGGTTTGACGGACCCGATCATCCGGGTGGCGGCCAATCTGTATGGCGCGCCGGCGCTGACGCCGGAAGCGTTCCGTCACTACCAGCAGGACCTGATCATTGGCGCCAATTTGTCGGCGGTGGTGCCCTGGGGTGAATACAACAGCAATCAGCTGTTTAACGTCGGGGCGAATCGCACCTTTCTGCAGCCAGGTTTGGGCGCCTCCCAGGCCAAGGGGCCTTGGCGCTTCGAGTTGTCGGGAGATGCGACGTTCTTCTCGGACAACAGGAACTTCTACGGAAGGAATAATCTGTCGCAGAACCCGATCTATTCAGGCACGGGCCATGTGATTTATTACTTCCCCTCCACCGCCTGGCTCTCGACGGATGTGACGTATTACTCGGGCGGTCAGTCGTTTGTGAATGGCCGGCAGATCAACAACTCGCAGGAAAACTGGCTGTTTGGCATGACTTTGTCGATGCCGGTGAATGCCCATAACGCCATTAAGCTGCATGCGGCCGAGGGCAGTTTTTTCAGCCTCGGGCAAAACTACACCATGTATGGTGTCGTCTGGCAGTATCGCTGGGGGGATGGCCGTTAGTTGGGTTGCTCAGTGGTTACTAAATAGTTGGCGAAACTGTATGGCTTCGGCGACATGGGCCGCACCAATCTGTTCGCTACCCGCCAGATCGGCGAGCGTTCGGGCAACACGTAACAAGCGGTGGTAAGCACGTGCCGAAAGGCCGAGTCGATTCACCGCTTGAGTGAGCAGGTTTTGACCAGCGGCATCCAGAACGGCATGTTGTTCCAGTGCTTTGCCTTCCAGGCGTGCATTGACCGACCCTTGCCTTTGGAGGGCAATACGCCAGGCCGTCATGACGCGTGCGCGTACTACCTCGGAGGCTTCGCCTGGGCCGCTTTGCGCCAGATCAGCCGATGACAGGGCTGGTACCTCGATGCAGAGATCGATTCGATCTAGTAAGGGACCGGATAAACGATTGCGATAACGCTGGATCTGTTCCGGTGTGCAACGACAGGCTCGCGTGGGATGGCCTTGGTAGCCACAGGGGCACGGGTTCATGGCGGCGATCAGCTGAAAGGCCGCCGGATAGCTGGCGCGACGATTCGCGCGGGCGATGTGGACCTCGCCGGTTTCCAGCGGTTCGCGCAGGGACTCAAGCACACGTCGATCAAATTCCGGGAGCTCATCGAGAAACAACACGCCGCCGGTGGCGAGGGAGATCTCTCCCGGCATGGCCTGACTGCCACCGCCAATCACGGCCGCTGGAGAGGCGCTATGGTGGGGTGCGCGAAAGGGTCGTTCGCCAAAATGTGCAGGCTCGAAAATACCCGCTAATGATTGAATACCGGCCGAAACGCGGGCACTGTGATCGTCCAGTGGCGGCAGAATGCCCGGTAGCCGGGTGGCCAGCATCGATTTCCCGGTCCCTGGCGGGCCGAGCATCAGTAGGGCATGACCGCCGGTCGCGGCAATTTCCAGTGCCCGACGAGCCTGCGCTTGGCCTTTGACATCGGCCAGATCCGGGTAGGTGCTGACGTGGTGCAAATCGGGTTTGCGGGCACGGGGTAGCGCATCGTCACCCATCAAATGAGCACAGACCTCGCGCAACGTCTGTGCCGTACGGACAGAGGCACCCTCGGCTAGGGCGGCTTCATTGCCCGAGGCTTCGGGCAGAATCAGGGTGTGGCCCGCCTGCTGGCTGGCCAGCGCCAGGGCTAAGGCGCCGCGTACAGGCCGCAGGCTGCCCGTGAGCGACAGCTCACCGGCAAATTCATAATCGTTGAGATTTTGAGCCGGTAGCTGGCCCGATGCGGCCAGCAGCCCCAGCGCAATGGGCAGATCAAAACGGCCTGAGTCTTTGGGCAAATCGGCCGGTGCCAGATTCACCGTGATGCGGCGGGCGGGGAATTCAAAACCGGAACTCAATAGGGCGGCACGCACACGGTCCCGTGCTTCACGCACCTCGGCATCAGCCAGGCCTACCAGACTGAAAGCCGGTAGGCCGTTGGCCACATGCACCTCGACCACCACGGCCGGTGCCTGAAGCCCATCCAGCGCTCGGGTATGAATGAGCGCTAGCGTCATGGGTTATTGAGGTTTCTTGTCCTGAGCTTCGAGCTCATCCAATCGGGCGCTCAATTGTTCGACTAGCTGGCGGGTGCGGGCCAGTACATTGGCCTGGGTATCAAACTCTTCCCGCGTGACCAGATCCAGCTTGCTGAAGAAGCTGCTCATCATGGCACGCATGTTTTTTTCTACTTCCGCCGCCGGGCTGTTGGCGATCAAGCTGGAAACGCGCTGGGTGAAGTCTTCAAACATTTTAGGATCAAGCATCTTGCATAGCGCCGTAAAAATTGAGATGAGGCAGTCTAGCATGGGCTGGCATTGGTGGTATTTACCAAATGGTCCATTGGGCGCACCATTGTTGTGCATTAAGCCTTGCTTAAGAAAGTCTGCTTCAAAACAGTGCGCCCATATTTGTGCATCGCGTTAAATGTGCGTGTGCAGTTCTGGGGGCTGCACGCCTAAGAAAGTTTCACTAAACAGGTGTGACGAAACAAAACAGATTCATTTTAATCAACTGGTTACGGAGTTTTGTTTGTGGGTGGCAGAGAGTTGGCACGGTCTGTGCATTAGATGTGACGTAGCAATTCTTTTCTTTTCGCATAAGGAACTAAGACCATGACCTTTAAGAAGACTCTCCTCGCCGCTTCGCTGGCCGCCATGTCGATGGCTGCTGTTGCTCAAACAGCTGATGCCAGCAAGGATTCTGCAGAAACCGCCGCTTCGACTGACTGGGCATTGACCGCCAACGTGACCCTGGCCAGCAGCTATCGTTTCCGCGGCATCGATCAGACCTTCAACCAGCCAGCTGTCCAAGCTGGTGTTGATTTGAGCATGCCGTATGGCTTCTACGTTGGTAACTGGAACTCGAATGTGAACGGTAACGCTGCGGGTATGCCGGGTGGCAATATCGAAATGGATCTGTACGGTGGCTGGAAGTATGCCTTTACCGAAGATGTGGGTCTGGATACCGGCCTGATCAACTACTTCTACCCGGGCAGTAACCCAGCTAGCAGCCAGAATCCGGCGCTTACCCAGCCGAATCCGGTTGGTTATTCGATGAAGCCAGGTATGGTCTACAACCTTGAGTATTACCTGGGTGCTAACTGGAAAACGGTTAGCCTGAAGCAGTTCTTTGCGCTGACGGATTACTTCAATAATCAGGGCATGAATGGCGCTAGTACGGCTGGATCCGGTTATACCGATCTGCGTGGCACATACGATCTAAGCGATCTGCACCCGATGCTGGGTGGTTTTGGCCTGCTGGGTCATGTGGGTTATTTCTACATGAACAAGTTCAGCCAGGCGAACTACGCTGATTGGGAGCTGGGTGTGACCAAAGACTTCGGTCAAGGCTGGAATGCCAAGGTGTCGTATATCCAAGCAGCAACCAATGGTGACTGTAGCAAAGCCCAGTTCTACTGCTTTGCAAAAAACGGTTGGGACTCGTCTGGCTCTGCAATCGGCTCTACACAAAATGCCGGCAAGGCAACGTACATGGTCACCATTGGCCGTACGTTCTAATCAAGCTCGAAACGGGGTTCATCCACACGGTGAACCCCATCAGATTCAAATTACATAAGGAAACAGTTCATGAAACTCGTTACCGCAATCATCAAGCCGTTCAAGCTAGACGAAGTGCGTGAAGCACTCGCCGCTGTCGGCGTTCAGGGCGTGACCGTGACGGAAGTCAAAGGCTTTGGTCGTCAGAAGGGCCATACCGAGCTCTATCGTGGCGCTGAATACGTGGTCGATTTTCTGCCGAAGGTAAAGCTGGAAGCCGCTGTGGCTGACGGCATTCTGGAGCAGGTTGTTGAAGCCATCGAGAAGTCGGCTGCTACCGGCAAGATCGGCGACGGCAAGATTTTCGTATTCCCGCTGGAACAAGTGATCCGTATCCGCACCGGTGAATCCGGCGAGACGGCACTGTAAACGGTTACCAAGGAGTCTTTCATGAAAAAGTATCTCGCAATGTTGCTGCCGCTGCTACTCAGCGGTCTGGCACTGGCTGAACCGGAAGTTGCAGCCCCCGTGATGAATAAGGCCGATAACGCCTGGATCATGGTCTGCTCAGCTTTCGTGATTCTGATGTCGATCCCCGGTCTGGCCTTGTTCTACGGCGGCCTGGTCCGCAAGAAGAACGTGCTCTCGCTGCTGATTCAGGTCTTTGTGGTGTTTGCTCTAATCTCTCTACTGTGGGTGATTTATGGCTACAGCGTGGCATTTACTGAAGGTCATTCGCTGTATAACGCCTTCTTCGGCTCGCTGGATAAGCTGCTGCTGAAGGGCATTAACGGTGAAACACTGACGGGTACCTTCTCGAAGGGTGTGGCGATTCCCGAGTTGACCTTTGTGGTCTTCCAGGGCGCGTTTGCTGCGATTACCTGTGCGCTGATCGTGGGTGCCTGGGCGGAGCGTATCAAGTTCTCGGCCGTACTGATCGGTCTGATTGCCTGGTTTACGCTGGCCTATCTGCCGGTGGCTCACATGGTGTGGTTCTGGGCTGGCCCGGATGCCTATACCTCGGCTGAAGCCGCAGAAGCAGCCGGTGCAACGGCGGGTTACCTGTTCCAGAAGGGCGCACTGGATTTCGCCGGTGGTACCGTGGTGCACATCAACGCGGCTGTTGCAGGTCTGGTGGTTGCTGCGATTGCCGGCAAGCGTATCGGTTACGGTCGTGAAGCCATGTCGCCGCACAACCTGACCTTCACTATGATCGGTGCCTCGCTGCTGTGGTTCGGCTGGTTCGGTTTCAACGCCGGTTCGGCACTGGAGGCCAGTGGTGCTGCCTCTCTAGCCTTTGTGAATACCTGGGTTGCCACGGCTGCTGCAACGCTGTCCTGGATGGCTGCCGAGTGGATGATCAAAGGTAAGCCTTCGATGCTAGGTGCCGCCTCGGGTGCGGTCTCGGGTCTGGTTGCGATTACCCCTGCTGCAGGCTTTGTCGGTGTCGGCGGTGCCATCATCATCGGTCTGATCGGCGGCGTGATCTGCCTGTGGGGTGCTTCGGGCCTGAAGAAGATGCTGAAGGTTGACGATTCGCTGGACGTCTTTGGCATCCACGGCGTGGGTGGTATCACCGGTGCACTGCTGACGGGTGTGTTTGCTGACCCGGCACTGGGTGGCACGGGTATCTACGACTACGTCACGAATGCGGTTGCTGAAGGCTACTCGATTGCGGATCAAGTCGTGATTCAGGCGACCGCTGTCGGTACGACGATTGTCTGGTCAGGTGTGGTGGCCTTCGTGGTCTTCAAGCTGCTTGATGTTGTTATGGGTCTGCGTGTTCCGGAAGATGAGGAACGTGAAGGCCTGGATGTCACCTCCCACGGTGAAAACGCGTATCACGATTAATGGTCGGTCGTTTTATGCAAAGGTAATACCCAACGGTTTCTCCTCTCCGTGTGGATTTGGCGGGTTCTTCGGGACCCGCCCTTTTTATTTACGAGCGCGGTGGGAGCGTGTGGCCGAAATAGCGGATCGTAGTGGCGACTTTGATCTCAGCGAGAAAAAATGCCAGTGAGCACATCAGGCAGAGCATGGCCAGAATGAAGAAGCCGGTGACGACATCACCAAAAAGCGACTGACTGGCAAATAACTGACTGGTAAAAATGACCAAAATGACTGCGCACACGAAAAAGGCGGCCATCGTGGCCAGGGTGATGGCCGTATTGATGAGCGTATTACGTTTGGCCAGTTTCTGAAGCTCATGCTCGTACCAGCTGGGGTCATGTCCTTCGGAAACCCAGTGGTCCAGCTGACGACCTCGATCAATCACGCGTGAGAGGCGTGTGGTCAGCACAGATAGCACCGCGCCGACACCGGTGAGCAGAAACACCGGCGCGACCGCCATTTGTACGACATGGGCGATATCAGTAACAGGTTGACCGGTGATCATGGAAGCTCCTGATGCAGGATGCGCCCCCGGTCAGCACAATCGTCCGGGCAGCGGATTAACGGAAGACGATGGTTTTGTTGCCGTGAAGCAATACGCGGCCTTCAATGTGGTTACGCAGACCACGAGCCAGAACGGTTTTCTCGATATCTTTACCGTAGCGCACCATATCCTCGACCGAATCGGAGTGATCGATACGGATCACATCCTGTTCGATGATCGGACCCTGGTCCAGATCCGCCGTGACGTAATGGCAGGTGGCGCCAATCAGTTTGACACCGCGCTCCCAGGCCTGGTGATAGGGCTTGGCACCCACGAATGAGGGCAGGAACGAGTGATGGATATTGATGATGCGGCCCGGCAGTGCGGCGCAGAGATCCGGTGACAGAATCTGCATGTAGCGGGCCAGCACCATCACATCACCCTGAACCTCCTGGAACAGCTGGCCAACCTTGGCATAGGCGGCCGGCTTGTTTTCCGGCGTGACCGGCACGTAGTGGAATGGAATACCATGCCATTCGACAAAGCCGCGCAACGTTTCGTGGTTGGAAATGACGCAGGGAATATCAACGTCAAGTTCCTTCGATTGCCAGCGGGCCAGCAGATCGTAGAGACAGTGTTCCTGCTTGGAGACCAGAATCACCACGCGCTTGCGCTGTGCGGAGTCGGAGATCTTCCAGGTCATCTCGAATTCGTCGGCCACCGGCTGGAAGGCGGCGCGCAGCCCCTCCAGATCGAAGGGCAAGGAGTCGGCTTTGATTTCCAGACGCATGAAGTAGGCGGCAATGCCTTCTTCATTGGGCGGCTCGGAATGCAGCGTGGTTTCAAGAATCCAGCCGCCGTGCTGGGCAAAGAAGCCGGAAACGGCCGCCACAATGCCGACCCGATCCGGGCAGGAGGCGGTCAGGGTGTAGAAACGTTCGCGATGCATAGCTGCCTGACGTGTCTTAGATGCGTGCCGAAGCGCTGCGGATGGCGTCGTTCAGCTCGGTGTAGTTCATGGTCACCGGAAACTGCGGGAATTCACGGATCACGTTTTCCGGCGGGTGGAACAGGATGCCTGCATGGGCTTCGCCCAGCATGGCGGTGTCGTTGTACGAGTCACCCGCTGCCATCACCTTGAAGTTCAGACCCTTGAACGCCTTGACCGCAGCGCGCTTCTGATCCGGCATGCGCAGATGGTAGTTCACCAGCATGCCTTCGGTATCGGCTTCCAGCTTGTGGCAGAACAGTGCCGGCATATTCAGCTGATTCATCAGCGGCATGGCAAATTCGTAGAAGGTGTCCGACAAAATGATCACCTGGAAATCCTGACGCAGCTGGTCGAGGAAATCCTTAGCGCCCGGCATCGGGCCCATTTCGGCGATCACCTTCTGGATGTCTGGCAGGCCGAGCTTGTGCTCGCGCAGGATGTCCAGTCGGTATTTCATCAGTTTGTCGTAATCCGGTTCGTCGCGCGTCGTACGGCGCAAGGCCTCGATACCGGTGCGGTTGGCGAATTCGATCCAGATTTCCGGAACAAGCACACCTTCAAGGTCAAGACAGACGATTTGCACGGCGGGACTCCTGATAAACACGATAAATTAAAGCTAAATTTTACCCGATGCGGCGCGCCTGCCCTACAATGCGGGCCAATGATTCGTTTTTTTGCTGCTTCGTTACGGGTTTTGCCGCGCCGGGTGCTCAATTTGGCACTGGGAGGTTGTGTGCTGGCATCGGTCGCTGGTGTCCAGGCAGCCACACCCGCGCCGGTATTTGATCCGGCAGTGCTGGAAGTGCGCGATCAGGAAGCCAAGGCACTCAAGGATGATGCGAAGGCCATTCGTGCCGAAGCGGACGACCAGCTCAAAATAGACACCTGGAACTGCTACAGCAGGGTTCTGGTCAACTATTGTATTGATAAAGCCAAAGACCGCCGCTACGAGCAGCGCGAAAAGGCGCGGGCGCTGGAAGCGCAGGCCGCTGTGATTGATCGCGAAGTCCGTGAGCGCCGCCTGGTGAATCAGTTGGCCGATCCGCCGGCCGAGCTGCGTCAGCCGAACCCGCCGTCGGGCTCTATTAAGAAAGCCATCGACGAAGGTAAAACCATCAAACAGGTGGAGCAGGAGCGCAAGATTCGCGACGCCGAGCAATCAGCGACACCGCTCAAGAGCGATGCGGAGATTCAGGCGGCGTCGGCCGAGCGTGACCGTAAGGCAGCTGAGAAGCGGGCTAAGCGGGAGGCTGCAGAGCAGCAACGCGCCGCCGAAAAAGCGGCGTATGAAGC
>CAYLWV010000034.1:0-10840 GCA_964387485.1 uncultured Dechloromonas sp.
ATCTGGCCCTACGTAACATCAGCAAGAAATGGACTATGCCCATCAAACACTGGCAAGCGGCTTTGACTCGTTTTACCATTGAGTTCGGCGATAGGCTCAACGTCTAACAACCTAAACACCGTTTACACAAAAATTCTGACACGCTCTTTAGCGGCGGACTGTTAATCCGTCGGTCCTGACACAAACGGCGCCTAAAAGCAGAAAAGCCCCGCAAGTCGTTAAACTTGCGAGGCTTTATGCATCTTGGCTCCTCGACCTGGGCTCGAACCAGGGACCTACGGATTAACAGTCCGGCGCTCTACCGACTGAGCTATCGAGGAACAACGGGGCAAATTATAGGGCAGTCGATCCCGCAGCGCAAGTGTTTTTTACTAGCGCATGCCCATTGAGGAGAAAACCGGTAGCTCCTCGAGGCTGGTGGTGTAACGTCGTGATCGCCGGGAACAACTCATGTGCCAATCGGCTTCGTCCCGATAGCCGATGCTGGCGACACGGATGCGATCACGCCCATAGCGCTGGTTGATGCGATCCATGGCACGCATTAATTGCGGCGATGGTTGCCGGTACCTTGTGGCCGTTGCGAGCAGATCCGGCTGGTAACACGTTGCAGCGACAATCCCCCCCAGCACAATGCCGGCTTTCTTGTAACGATAAGTCGGGCAATAGATGTCCTGCAATCCACGTAATGTCGCGGCAACAATATCGCGAGTGTCGTCTGTCGGGCTATCGAGCATGACCATGGTGGCGCGATCAGCAGACTGTTCTGACGTCTTGAACCGGTTGCCGGTGATATAGACCTGTACCGAGCCCGCCATCGAGCCATCTTCGCGCAGCCGTTCGGCGGCGCGGGTCGCAAAGGTCGATAGCGCTTCGCTCAGATCTTCATGGCAGACGACAGGCTGGCCAAAAGAACGGGAGGCAATAATCTGCTGACGCCGGCGGAAAGCCGTTTCCAGGCCAATGCATGATTGCCCGGCCAGTTCTGCCCGGGTACGGGTCAGTGTCACGGCAAAGCTTTTGCGCAACAGACTTTCCGATGCCTGTAGCAGATCACCCACGGTGGCAATGTGCTGATTTTCCAGGGCCTGTGCTGTACGACGGCCAATGCCCCAGACACTATTGGCCGGCATGGCTTTCATTTCGGTTTGCCGTAAGGGGGCCAGTGCCGTACCGAGATCGCAGATGCCGGAAGGCTCCTTGAAATCCTTGGCCATCTGGTTGGCCAGCTTGGCCTGGGTCTTGGTTGCGCCGAGGCCGATGCACACAGGCAGGCTCAGGTACTGCCATAGCATCCGGCGG
This sequence comes from uncultured Dechloromonas sp., assembly GCA_964387485.1. Taxonomy (GTDB): domain Bacteria; phylum Pseudomonadota; class Gammaproteobacteria; order Burkholderiales; family Rhodocyclaceae; genus Fluviibacter. Next base: position 1,300 of record CAYLWV010000034.1, read on the forward strand.
ATTTTTAACGCCTGATCCAGCGCACGTTCACGACCGAAGCTGCTGAAATCCAGAAAGCACTCGTCAATTGAGTAGATTTCCTGGCCATCCGCCATGTCCCGCATCAGGCGCATGGCCCGTCGACTCATGTCGGCATAGAGCGCATAGTTGGACGATAGGACAACACCACCGAGTGCCTCAAAAGCATCGCGGATCTTGAAGTAGGGTACGGCCATCGGCACGCCAACTGCTTTGGCTTCGTGAGATCGCGAGACAACACATCCGTCGTTATTGGAGAGGACGACCACGGGTTTATGCCGCAACGCAGGATTAAAAGCCTGCTCACAGCTAACGTAAAAGTTATTGCAATCGACCAGCGCCAGACGGCGCTCGGCACTCATGCAGCAGGCGCCGCAGGGCGCTTACGACGACCACTGGCTCGTAGATCATGAATCACACGCACGACGACGCCCCAGATACGGACTTCGTCGGATGGCCGGATGGGAATCGGCGGGTAATCCGGGTTGGCCGGCATCAGAAAATCCCCCTGGGATTTGCGCGCCAGGCGCTTGACGGTGAAAGCACCGTTCATGTCGGCCACCACCACATCGTCATGCCTTGGAGCCAATGATCGGTCAATGACCATCAGGTCGCCATCCAGAATCCCGAGATCCTGCATGCTGTCGCCCTCTGCCCAGGCACAGAAGGTGCTGGCGGGATTGTCGACCAGCTGATTGAGATCAAGCCCCGGCTCGGCATGGTCATCGGCCGGACTGGGGAAGCCGGCACGTACCCCGGAAGCGAATACAGGCAGGGTCAGAGGTGCAGCGTCATAGCTAACCGGTAACGGCGTGAGCGAGGGTTCGGGATAGACGTCCGCCAGCAGAAAAGCACGCACCGCTTCAATGCGGCTGACGGGGATACGGACCGGTCTGGTGGTTTCCTTGAAAACCGCTTTGCGGCCGGCACCGATCCGGGCGCCACCATGCTTTCCGGGAGTTTTGGGAATCGAGGTCATACCGGTATTCTTGAATGTGTAACACATCCAAGAATACCTAGCCCAGTATCAATTGGCAACTGCTACGCAAGCTCAAACAGTTTTTAATCGATACAGGACAGCGAGGAGGGTAAACCAAAGCGGCAGCACATAAAGCGCGATGCGTGTTACCTCATCAAGAGAGAGCGCATAAATAACCACTGCGAAGAAGGATAACACTAGATAGGTCATCGGTTTGCTCAAGGGCATCTTGAACGATGCTTGAGCATGCGCCGTTGGAAACTTTCTTCTATAGGCTGTATGCGCCGCGAGAATCATGGTCCAGATAAAGATGAATATGAGTGCAGCTACAGAGCCAACCATCAGAAATGCTTGCATCATCGAATCGACAAACGTGAGCAACAACGATATTAGCAGCATCAGAATAGTTGCCAGAAAAACGCCGCCCGTTGGTACTTGATGACTGGAAAGTTGGCCAAATACTTCAGGGGCCTTATGCGTTTTTGCCAAGCCATAAAGCATCCGCGAAGTCGCGAATATGCCACTATTACTCGAAGATGTAGCTGAACTTGCCACTACAAAATTAACTACAGATGCTGCGCTTGCTAGCCCGGCAAGAGAAAACATACCCACAAACGGGCTTTGATCGGGGGATATGTTGTTCCATGGGGTTACTATCATCATGATAGTGACTGTTCCAATGTAGAAAATCATAATTCGCCAGGGAATTTTTCTTATGGCGTCCGGTAGTGTTTTCTCCGGGTTTTTCGCTTCGGCTGTCAGGGTGCCAACAATTTCCATACCTGCAAACGCGAAAATCGTCGTTTGAAGCGCCGCCATGACCCCTGCGCTGCCATGAGGGAAAAACCCGTCATGCAGCCACAAGTTACTGACCTGTGCTTTGGCTCCTTCTGGCGAGACGTGGCCAGAAAATGTGAACCAGAGCCCTAAACCGATCAACCCGAGAATTGCTGCAACCTTAATAATCGCGAGCCAGAATTCAAGTTCCCCAAAAAATCTGACTGCAAGGAGATTAATCGTTAGTAATAAGAAAATCGTAGAAAAGGCGGTAATCCAAGGGGGCAGATCAGGCCACCAGAAGCCGATGTATCCTGTAATTGCAATAATTTCTGCGATGGCAGCGACAATCCAGGCAAACCAGTAAGACCAACCGACAAAAAATCCTGCAATCGGGCCTAGAAGGTCTTCGGAAAAATCAACAAAGGATTTGTAACTGAGATCGTGTAGCAGCAGCTCTCCCATGGCACGCATGACAAAGTAAAGCATCAATCCCGTCACCGCATAAACCAATATGATTGATGGCCCCGCCAGAGAAATACTCTTGCCCGAGCCCATAAACAGGCCGGTGCCAATACAACCGCCGATGGCGATCATTTCCATCTGACGTTGATTCAGGCCGCGATGCAAAGACTCCGCAGGGTTTTTAGACATAAGCCGATCGGTTATTTCCTGTTAGGGCCATAAGTTGAATTTAAATATTCGACAATCACGGGGACCTCTTCATCGGTCACAGGTGCATTGAAGTTGTTTTTCATGCGAAGCACCTGTGCAGTCCAATACGATTTTGGCGTGTTCGGTGGTTGGTACTCTGCATACTGTGCAGAGTGGCAAATGGTGCACTTCTGAATAACCAGGGTATATCCCTCCTGGCTTGAAGGGCGCCAAGGCATCATGTCTGGTAATAGCTGAATTTCCTTACCGCTAACGGGAATGCTTGCAAGCAGGAGCATTGCGATCAGAGATGCTTTTTTCATTACGATCCTTTGCGAGCTTCTACTCTCACGGTTTCTACAACGTTCCGCATGTAGCCTCCCGGGTTCCAGGTTTGAGTCATTGGCTGTTTCTCGCCGGTTGCTCCAAAGGCTCTAACCCGAAGAAGCAGCGGCCCAGCCTGCTGAGGTACAAAATCAGTCGACCATGCTCTGAACGAGTATTTTCCGATCATTTTTCCTAATTTAGTCGGCTGCCATGTGTTGCCATCGTCTTGAGAAAACAGCACTTTTTCAATACCGTTGCCGCAATCAAATGCAAACCCTCTTACCACGGTCGGTTGACCAGCAACCACCGTGCTACCGTTTTCCAAATTGGTAATAAATGAGCGGATCGCCAGTTTGGAGATGGGGACAGTTTTATTAGGTTTAACACCCACCGGTTCACAGTGGCAATCATTATCTGGCACTCGATAAGCGGACTGCATCCAATACCCTTTGAACTCCTGATCTATGACATTGATTTCTGCCAGGTGCTTGACCCAATATGTGCCGTAATATCCCGGCACAACCAACTTGACAGGGAAACCATTCAGAAAAGGTATGTCGGTGCCATTCATCTGATAGGCAACCAGCACATCGCCATCGTTGGCGTGGTTGATATCGAGACTTTTCACAAAATCGGCCTCACTCGTGATGACTGGTTGATCAAGGCCATTGAAAGTCACTTGTTTGGCAGTGTTACCAAGCCGAGCGACAGAAAGAATGTCACGAAGGGGAACGCCAACCCACACCGCGTTACCCATGGCGCCATTGCCCAATTGGCCACCGCCGTTAATTCTTGGGTTCGCTAAACCTCGGCCATTGCCGGAGCATTGATTGACCGCAACAATTTCCTTAGATTTGAATTTTGTTTTTAAATCGTGAAAAGACAGTTCTAAAGGATTAGAAACGTTTCCACTGATTTTTAACCGGTAGGTTGATATGTCGATCTCCGTCGGAATACCTGCCAGATGATAACGTACAAAAAACTCGTCATTTGGAGTAATCAGTTGCCTATCAAAGTACTGGAATGGCGTCTCTAGCTGAGGAGGCCGCGTCGTTTGAACGATCAGAGGTTTTTTTTCAGGGAATGCAACCAAATCTCTTTCGCCGTATGCGAACGGTAAGTGAACCTCTGTAGCACTTGAAGCTGTTTCAGACATTAGCAGCCCGACACTTCCACCGCTGATCAATTTCAGAAAGTCTCGCCGATTGGAGTTGTATGACATGCAATCACCGTACGTTAAGTATTAACTAGAATTAATTCGCATTTGGCCTAAAAAATCTAAGATGCAAATTTAGCCATCATCATACTTTCAGCCCTGACACAGGAGAGATAATGTGAACGTAAATATGCAACATAGCCGTTTCCCATTCCTGCGGCTGATCTTGCTGTTCAAATGTGAACGTGTCACTTTGGTTCAGATTGAATTTTTAGCTGCAAAGTTCTTACACTTAAAGAGTTGACCAAGGGTAAAATTCGAGGATGAGTTTTTTTAAACATCACCGCATTCGTATTGCCGCAAAACTGGAGTCTCTAGTCTGTGCGACCGATCAAAATCTTTCGCGTTGGAAGTCCAAGCTCCAGGAAATAGATTGGCCGCATCTGGCAAAAACGACCCCCGGTAAAGTTCACGCGGCGGCGCGTCAGCATGTCACTCGCTTTCGGTCACGGCGTCCCCGTGACCAGTGGCTCATCGGTAGCGGTGCTTTTGTGCTGGTGCTGGCCGGCTTTGCGCTGATCGGCTATCTGAATGGTGATGGCAGCCCGTTAAAACGGGGTAAACCACCGATTCCGGTGGCGGTGCAGCAGGTTGTGGAAGGCGTATTTCCGATTCTGGTGGATGGTCTGGGCACCGTCACAGCACGGCGCGAAGTCGTGATTCGCACCCGCCTGGATGGTCAACTGGATAAAGTCCTGTTCCAGGAAGGACAGATGGTTAAGGCCGGTGAGCTGATCGCCGTCGTGGACCCCCGTGTTTACGAGGCGAAGGTCATGCAGGCCAAGGGGAAACTGGACCAGGATGAAGCCCTGTTAAAGGATCACCGCATCAAGCTGAAGCGCTATCAGACACTGTATAAGCAGGATTCGATTGCACGACAGGACCTGGATTCGCAAGCGGCGCTGGTGCAGCAGTTCGAAGGCGCCGTCGAAGCCGATAAAGGCTCACTGGAAGATGCAAAAACCCAGCTTTCCTATACCCAGATTACCGCGCCTTTTGATGGGCGGCTTGGCCTGCGTAAAGTCGATGCGGGCAACATTGTCAAAACCAGCGACACGAACGGTATTGTCACTCTGACCCAGGTGCAGCCGATTGATGTGCTGTTTACGATTCCGTCTGACCAGCTCCCGAAAATTCTTACACGCTTCAATGCCGGGGATACCATGCCGGTTTCGGCGTATGACCGGAATTTCCGCACGGTGATTGCCATAGGCGTGCTCAAATCGATCGATAACGTCATTGATGCGACTACCGGGATGGTCAAGCTGAAAGCGGAATTCAGCAACGACGATCACGCACTGTTCCCGAATCAGTTTGTGAATGCCCGGCTCCTGGTGGAGGACCGTGATCAGTCGATCATCGCGCCTAGCAATGCCATTCTGCGCGGCAGCCAGGGAACCTATGTCTATGTGGTCGGCACTGACCAGACTGTCGCTGCCAAAACCGTCAAATTGGGTGGTACGCAGGGTGCCCAAGCAGAAATTCTCGAAGGTCTGACAGCGGGTGAGTCGGTGGTGGTCGATGGTTTCGACAAGCTGAAACCCGGCGCCAAGGTCAACGTCGTACAGCGCCCGACCCGGTGAATCCCTCACGTCTGTTTATTCTCCGGCCGGTCGCTACCTCATTACTGATGGTGGCGATTCTGCTGGTCGGCCTGATTGCCTACCGGCTGCTGCCTACTTCGGCCTTGCCGGAGGTGGATTATCCGACCATTCAGGTCAGCACCTTTTATCCGGGAGCCAGCCCCGAAGTCATGACCGGCTCGGTGACGGCACCGCTGGAACGTCAGTTCGGACAAATGCCGGGCCTGGAGCAGATGACCTCGACTAGCTCGATGGGGAGTTCGGTCATCGTGCTGCGCTTTACGCTGGATATGGCGCTGGACGTTGCCGAACAGCAGGTACAGGCCGCCATTAATGCGGCCACTAATCTGTTGCCCAAGGACCTGCCGACGCCCCCCATCTATAGCAAGGTGAATCCGGCGGATGCACCGATTCTGACCCTGGCGATTACCTCACCGACCTTACCGGTGACGAGACTGCACGATCTGGTGGAAACGCGTCTGGCGCAGAAGATATCGCAGGTCAGCGGTGTCGGCCTCGTATCTTTGAGTGGTGGCCGCCGACCAGCGGTACGCATTCAGGTCAACCCGACCAGCCTGGCGGCGATGAATCTGAGCTTCGAGGATTTACGCACCGCCATCGGCAACACCAACGTCAACGATCCGAAGGGCAGTTTTGACGGTGAGCTCCGCGCCGTGACGATTGATGCCAATGATCAGCTCAAATCGGCAGACGATTACCGCAACGTGATTGTTGCCTGGCGCAATGGTGCACCGGTGCGATTGAACCAGGTGGCCGACGTCGGGGAGGGTGCCGAGAACGCATATCTCTCCGCCTGGGTGAATCGTCAGCCGGCCGTCATTGTGAACGTCCAGCGCCAGCCCGGCGCCAACGTGATTGAGGTGGTTGACCGCATTAAGGCGCTGCTGCCCCAGCTGCAGGCCAGCCTGCCGGCTGCGGCCGAACTGAAGGTGCTGACCGACCGGACCATTACGATCCGTGCGTCGGTCGATGATGTCCGTTCCGAACTCATGCTGGCCATTGCCCTGGTGGTGATGGTGATTTATTTGTTCCTGCGCAGTATCCCGGCCACGATTATTCCGTCAGTCGCCGTACCGTTATCTCTCATTGGTACTTTTGCGGTGATGTACCTGGCCGGTTTTTCAATCAACAATCTAAGTCTGATGGCGCTGACGATTGCCACCGGCTTTGTAGTCGATGACGCCATCGTCATGATTGAAAACATTGCCCGCCATCGCGAGCTTGGAGAAACGCCACTCAATGCCGCCCTGAAGGGCGCGCGCGAGATCGGCTTCACGATCATTTCGCTGACAATCTCCCTGATTGCCGTTCTGATCCCGTTGCTGTTCATGACCGATGTGGTGGGCCGGCTGTTCCGCGAATTTGCCATTACGCTGGCCGTGGCGATTCTGATTTCGGCGTTTGTGTCGCTGACACTGACGCCGATGATGTGCGCCAGGTTGCTGACAGACGATGCGCATGCCGTCAAACACGGGGCGTTCATGCGCTGGATCGAAACCTCGTTTGATCGCCTGATTGCCCGGTACGAAACGGCACTCAACTGGGTGCTGGACCGGCAGAAGCTGACGCTCCAGGTGGCCATTGGCACCCTGGTGCTGACGGTGTTGCTCTATCTGCTCATTCCCAAAGGATTTTTTCCGGTCGAGGATACGGGCGTCATCCAGGGGGTGACTGAAGCCGACCAGACCGTGTCTTTCCAGGCCATGTCGGCCCGCCAGCAGGCCGTGGCGGATGCCATCCTACAGGACCCGGCAGTGGAGAGCCTGTCGTCCTTCATCGGGATCGACGGTGCCAACACCACGCTAAATAGCGGCCGTATCCAGATCAACCTGAAACCCATTGCCGAACGGGATGACCGCGTTGAAGCCGTCATTCACCGCCTATTGGAAAAAACCCGCGAAATTCCCGGAATCAGTCTGTTCCTGCAACCGGTACAGGATCTGACGATTGAAGACCGGGTCAGCAAAAACCGGTATCAGTTCACACTGGAAGGGCCGGATGAGCGCTCTGTGGTCCAGGCCACGCAACGTCTGGTCGAACGCTTGCGCCAGTCCCGCCGGCTAGCCGATGTCAGTAGTGATCTGCAGACTCGGGGTCTGCAGGTGTATGTGGACATTGACCGGGATACCGCCGGCCGTCTGGGTGTATCAGTGGATGCGATTGATAATGCCCTGTACAGCGCCTATGGTCAGCGCCTGATCTCCACGATTTACACGCAATCTAACCAATACCGCGTGGTGCTTGAGGCATCACCCGGCTTCCGGGTGGACCCGCAGTCGCTGAAGCAGCTCTATGTCCCCTCATTGAACGGACAACAGATTCCGATGAATGTGCTGGCACAGATCCGCGAAGCGGAGACGGCGCTGGCAATCAACCATTACAGCCAATTTCCTGCGGCGACGGTATCTTTCAATCTGCCATCCGGCGTCTCGCTGGGTAATGCCGTTGATGCCGTGCGCGAGGCTGAAGCGGAAATCGGTTTACCGATGGGGGTTCGCAGTCATTTCCAGGGCGCCGCCAAGGCCTTCGAATCTTCTTTGACGAGCACCGTGCTGCTGATCCTGGCGGCCATTGTGACGATGTATATCGTGCTCGGTGTGCTGTACGAGAGCTACATCCATCCGATCACCATTCTTTCAACGCTGCCGTCGGCCGGCGTTGGCGCCTTGCTCTCGCTCATGCTCACGGGTAACGACCTGGGCATCATTGGCATTATCGGCATCATTTTGCTGATCGGTATCGTCAAAAAGAACGCCATCATGATGATCGATTTTGCGCTGGATGCCGAGCGTAGGGAAGGGCTGGCACCGCGTGATGCGATTCATCAGGCCTGTCTGCTGCGCTTCCGCCCAATTCTGATGACGACGATGGCGGCACTGCTGGGGGCTTTGCCGCTCATGCTGGGTGGTGGGATTGGTAGTGAGTTACGCCAACCACTGGGTATCGCGATGGTGGGCGGGTTGTTACTGAGCCAGCTCCTGACGTTGTTCACAACTCCGGTGATTTATCTGTATTTTGATCGGCTGGCTCGCCGCATCAAGGACCGGACGGGCTGGGATCTGAATGCCGCACCCACCGTGAATCATCAGGGCAGCCATCCGCTGTGAACTGGCTACGGCTCTTTGTCGAACGTCCGATAGCGACCACCCTGCTGGTCGTCGCCATCACGATTTCCGGAATTATCGGTTTTCTGCAGCTACCGGTAGCGCCGCTGCCGCAGGTGGATTTTCCGACGATTTCTGTCCGGGCATCACTGGCCGGTGCCAGCCCGGAAACGATGGCGTCGAGTATTGCCACACCTCTGGAGCGCTCTCTAAGCCGTATTGCCGGCGTGACGGAAATGACCTCCATCAGCACGCAGGGCTCGACGAATATCACCTTGCAGTTTGATCTGGACCGCAATATCGACGGTGCCGCTCGTGATGTGCAGGCGGCCATTGTGGCGGCTCGCGCCTTGTTACCCACGGGCTTACCGTCCAATCCGACGTACCGCAAGGTGAACCCGGCAGATTCACCGATCATGGTCATGGCACTGACGTCGGAAACCCTGGGGGTTGAACAGATTTACGACGTCGCTGATTCCGTACTGGCTCAGAAGCTGGCCCAGGTCAGCGGCATTGGTCAGGTCACGGTCGGTGGTAGTGCACAGCCTGCGGTGCGCGTCACCATCGTTCCCGGTGTCATTCAGGCGATGGGCATCAGCACGGAAGACATCCGAAACGCGGTCCTCAAGGCCAATATGAACCTGCCCAAGGGCACGCTGGAAAACGACCATCGCCAGTGGCAGATTCAGGCCAATGATCAGGCCAAGACGGCGGCGGACTATAAACCGGTGATTGTGGTCTGGCGTAACGGTGCCCCGGTGCGGCTCGAGGATGTGGCCACGGTCAGTGATTCGGTCCAGGATATTCGCAACATTGGCCTGACCAACGGCAAACGCTCGGTGATGCTCATTCTGTACCGTCA
>CAYLWV010000034.1:10940-16234 GCA_964387485.1 uncultured Dechloromonas sp.
AGCCTCGACAATCTGAGCCTGATGGCATTAACCATCGCCACAGGCTTTGTGGTCGATGATGCGATTGTCGTGCTGGAAAACATCAGCCGGCATCGGGAGGCAGGCATGCCGTTGCGCCAAGCAGTCCTGCAGGGTACCCGCGAAGTCAGCTTTACCGTCATCTCGATCAGTCTGTCGCTGATTGCCGTATTTCTGCCGATTCTCTTGATGGGCGGCATCATCGGACGTTTGTTCCGTGAGTTTGCCGTCGTGCTATCGATTGCGATCCTGATCTCCATGGTGATTTCGCTGACTGTGACACCCATGATGACGGATATTCTGCTGCGCACACATCAACCCACGGATGGCCAAAGGCAAGCGATACAGCCCGAACAGCGTCGCTTGGCACGGCTGCGCCGCGCCTATCACTGGCTGCCTCGTGTATTACAGGGCATGCAACATGGTTTCGGCATCGGCTTTGAAAAAACCTACGAGGCTTATGCCCGCACCATTGCCTGGGCACTCGATCACCGCAAGCTCATGCTGGCCGGGCTTTTTCTGACGATCGGGCTCAACGTCTATCTGTACAAAGTCGTGCCCAAAGGCTTTTTTCCTCAGCAGGATACCGGCCGCATCATGGGCTTTATTCAGGCGGATCAGTCAGTGTCGTTCAACACCATGAAAGACAAGCTCGGCAAGTTCATCGAGATCATCAAGGACGATCCTGCCGTCGACATGGTGTCGGGATTTACCGGTGGCTCGCAGCGTAATAGCGGTATCGTCTTTATTTCCCTGAAGCCGTTAAATGAGCGGCATCTGTCGGCCGATGAGGTCGTCAACCGGCTACGACCAAAATTAGGGCGTGAACCTGGCGCGGGTCTCTTCCTAGTACCGATGCAGGATATCCGCATCGGTGGCCGGCCGTCCAATGCCCAGTACCAGTTCTCGTTGCAGAGTGATGACATCGAAGAGCTCCGTGAATGGGAGCCCAGAATCCGTGCGGCGCTCAGTAAGCTGCCGGTGCTGGCTGATGTGAATACGGATCAGCAGGATCTGGGCTTGCAGACCCGGGTCGAGGTTGATCGGGATGCAGCATTCCGTCTGGGCATTACGCCGAAAATGATCGACGCCGCACTCAATAACCTGTTTGGCCAGCGTCAGGTGTCGGTGATCTATAACCCTTTGAATCAGTACCGAGTTGTGCTGGAGGCTGCACCGGAATACACCGAGTCACCACAAACGCTGGAACGTATGATGCTGACAGTTCCCGCCACTGCAACCGCACCGGCAAAACAGGTGGCATTAAGCAGTATCGCCCATCTTGTTGCAGAAAAAACGCCGCTGGCAGTGAACCATGAGGGGGCCTTCGTCGTGTCAACACTGTCGTTCAACCTGCCTCTGGGCGTATCACTCTCCCAGGCGACGGAATCCATCCAGCAGACCCTGCTGGAGCTTGGCGTTCCGGATTCTATCCGAGGCACATTTTCGGGCAGTGCCAAAGCCTTTCAGGCGTCATTGAAGTCGCAACCATTGCTCATTCTGGCAGCGATTATTGCAGTCTATATTGTGCTGGGTATGCTCTATGAAAGCCTGATTCATCCACTAACCATTCTGTCGACGCTACCCTCGGCCGGTGTCGGTGCCTTACTGGCAATTCTGGTAACGGGCACCGACTTCAATATCATTTCGCTGATTGGTGTCATCCTGTTAATTGGAATTGTGAAGAAAAACGCGATCATGATGATCGACTTCGCAATTACGGCAAGGCGCGCCGGTGTGCAAGCTCGAGAGGCGATCCATCAGGCCTGTCTGCGCCGCTTCCGTCCAATTCTGATGACCACCTTTGCGGCGCTCTTTGCCGCGATTCCTCTGGCAATTGGCCATGGCGATGGTGCGGAATTGCGCGTACCGCTGGGGGTGGCAATTGTCGGCGGTCTGATTCTCAGTCAATTACTCACGCTTTACACCACACCCGTGGTTTATCTGGCACTCGACCGGTTTACGAAGCAGGGAAGGGCACAACGTCTTCCGGCTAAAATAGCAGGTGCGGAACCCACAACATGACAAAACGACCCGTCTTCCTTCATCAGACACCCTGGCTGCTTCTAGGGCTTACGGCCAGTGCACTGATTTCTGGCTGCGCTGTCGGACCAGATTACGTGCGCCCTGAAGTGCCGATGTCTACCGAATTCAAGCCGACGCCGGGTTGGAAAATCGCAGTCCCGGAAGATGATGTGACCAAGGGTGCGTGGTGGAATATCTACCGCGACCCGGTACTCAATGAACTGATGGACCAGGTTGAGCCGAACAATCAGAACATTGCACTGTACGTTGCCCGTGTGCGTCAAGCTCAGGCCCTGGCCAGCGGTGCGAATGCCGCACGCTATCCCACGTTCGGCCTCAATGCCGATGGCGGGCGGGATGCATCGGGAACCGGCAACAAATCCCAGCTGGTCAACCCGGATGGCTCAATTAACGATGGCAGCATCTACAATACCGTGAACCTTTATGGTGGCGTGAGCTGGGATGCGGATCTCTGGGGCAAGCTCCGCCGCAACGTAGAATCCAAAGATGCCAGTTTTGTCGCCAGTGTTGCCGACCTTGAAAACGCCAAACTCTCAATACAAACCCAGTTGGCTCAGGCCTATTTTTTGCTACGCTCCCTGGACTCCCAGAAAGTACTCCTGGAAAGCACGGCCAAATCCAATTTACGGGGTGTGACCCTTTCCAAAAACCAGTATGAAGTCGGCGTTAAAGCGCGTGCCGATTTTATTAACGCGGATGCGCAATATAAAAGCGTTCAGGCACAACAGATCGACGTTGGCGTCAACCGGGCGGCTCAGGAATCACTGATCGCGGTACTGATCGGTAAACCGGCCTCCGATTTTTCGATGGCCTTCAACCCGTTGCCGACACGAGGGACGCTGGTTGTGCCGGTGGTCCCGCCGGGTTTACCCTCTGAACTGCTAGAGCGCCGGCCGGATGTAGCGGCAGCGGAACGCCGCATGGCGTCGGCAAATGCCCAGATCGGTTACCAGATGGCCGCCTACTATCCAAGCCTGACGCTCAATAGTAGCCAGAACAACATCGGTTATCTGGGCTCCTCATTCAGCCAGCTACTCACCACGCCTTTTCTTTACTGGGGCCTGGGCCCGAGTCTGGCGCTGACCGTGCTCGACTTTGGCGCCCGTGCTGCCAATGTCGAACAGGCGCGTGGTGTCTACGATGAAAACGTGGCGACTTACCGGCAAACGGTTTTAACGGCGATTCAGGAAGTCGAGACGCAGCTGGCGGCATTGAGAATTTACCAGCAGGAATCGGTGATCCAGGATCAGGCGGCAGAGCTGGGTGAGCTGGGCGTTAACATTGCCCTGAACCGCTACGAAGCCGGCATTGACAACTACACCAACGTCGTCGTTGCGCAGAATAATGCATTGAATTATCAGCAGAAATCTATCACCATTGCCCAGCAGCGCCTCAACGCCAGCGTGCTGCTGATCAAAGCACTGGGGGGTAGCTGGTCGACCCAGGCAGCCAAAGCAGCCGCCACCAACGACAAAACACTATCGACGACGCAAACCCAGCAACAGCAGGCCACCCAGAACGAGCAAGCCAATCAGCGACCAGGCGGGTAAGGGCAGGCCGAGCAGAGGGGGAATCGGGTCCGAACACAGGCCCAGCGCGACAAAGACTTTCGGAAACCACTGGGCCGGTGGTAGCCCATTCAGAAACAGCTCTACAGGGTCGCGGCCACAGAGGATTTCCGGATGGCTCAGAACCCAGAGATTACGAACCGCTGCGCTGATGCCCACCAGCGCCCCCAGTAAGCCAATGATTACCCAGAGCACGCGAATAACGTGGAATGGCATCAGAATGCAAAGAAGGGCACTCAAACCAACCAACAGGAAGGCATAACGCTGGATAATGCACATCGTACAGGGCTGCAAACCTTTGCCGTGTTGCATGTACAAAGCGGTAGCCAGAGCAATAACGGCCCCAACAACAACAAGTAGATTGCAAACAAACGGTCCTAGCCAATTGATTTTCTGTTGATTTCGCATAGAGATGATTATAAGCCTCAACCTGTCAGTACCGGACTATGCCACAGATCCTTTATAACAATAACGGCTTGCTCGTTATCGACAAACCGGCAGGCTTATTATCGCAGCCCGGCCGACGGCCCGAGAAATGGGACAGCGTCATTACAAGGCTAAAGGTCCATTATCCGGATGCCGTTGTGGTGCACCGGCTCGATGAGCCGACATCTGGCCTCATGATGCTGGCCTTGGGCCAGGCCATGAGCAGCGGTCTGAGCCGGGCATTCCGTGAGCGCCAGGTTCACAAGCGTTATGAAGCCATTGTTGACGGCTTGATGACGGATGACCAGGGCAGCATCGATTTTCCGCTGATTGCCGATTGGCCAAACCGGCCACGACAGAAAATCGACTTCGAGACGGGAAAACCTTCACTGACCCATTTTCAGGTCATGGCGCGTCATGTGCAGGAAAACTGGACGCGCGTTGATCTCGAACCCTTTACCGGACGATCCCATCAGCTGCGGATGCATCTGATGGCTCTCGGCCATCCTATCCTGGGCGATCCCTTGTACGCGCATCCGGAAGCATTGGCCCGCGCGCCACGGATGTATCTCCATGCGCGGCATCTATCATTCGACCATCCGCTAACGGGTGAGCCAATGGTCTTTGATTCGGCCACGCCGTTTTGAGGCCCATATCAGCCTCTCAACCCACCACAAATAACGCGCATAATGTTTATTATGTAAAGTTTAGGGTGCGCTTAAAAGGGAGGCATTTGAAGCCGCTCCCTTTTGGCCCCTCTGTACCGAGAACTCAAGACCGGCTAACGGACCTTCTCTTAGTTGGCTTCTTGAACGCAGCTGAAGGTCATCGTGAACATGCCCTGACGAATGACTGGATCCAGTGGCTGATCATAGGTCCGCACTTTAACCTGCTGCTTGTTCTGGGCGCAGTAGTCTTTCGCTGCTGCCTTGATGTCATCAATGGCTGGATCCGGAATGTGCTCGGCTGCAGCTTGTGTCGGCTGGCTCTTTTCGGACACCGAATACAAGTTGTCTCCGATTTTCTGGACTCCTGGACTGGAACAGCCCACCAGACCTAACAACAGGACCGAAAACAGATAACCGTGTTTCATCGTAGCGCCTTTATAAATTGAGATGCCCTACCTTACCATCCGGATTTACAAAGAAAAAGGCCCGTACCGGAGTACGGGCCTTTCATTTTGGAGCGGCAGAAGAGTCTCGAACTCTCGACCTATACCTTGGCAAGGTATCGCTC
>CAYLWV010000035.1:0-10734 GCA_964387485.1 uncultured Dechloromonas sp.
AAGGCTCGGGCTCACGCCCGAATATCACGGCACTGCCATAGCAGCCATCATTAAATTTTTGGCGCAGAAGATTCTGAATCCGAATGGCCTCCTCCGGCGCAAACCGCCCACAGGCCGAAAGATGCCAGGGCACATTCGCTTTACGCAGGGCAACCGCGGCGTGCTTGAACTCGGGTTGATTGGATGCGGGGTCGATGGCATCGATGGTCAAGGTATTCACCCCGTAAGCGGGCGTTTTACCCGCCTGTCCTGCCACAAACTCGCGCCCCCAATGCATGGCTACAAAAACCTGGCATGCCGGCACATCATCCGTCAAAAGTGCCGGCAACATCTGGCATCCACGGCGACTCGTCACATACACTAATTCATCGTTTTCCACACCAAGACGGCGCGCATCTACCGGGTTGATCTGCACACAAGGATGTGGCGCGTGTGAAAACAAGCGTCCCAGAGTACCTGTCCGGCTCATGCCGTGCCACTGATCACGCAAACGCCCTGTGGTCATGGCAAATGGGAAGCGTTGATCTCGCTCTTCTGCCGTTGCCCGATAGATGGGTGCGGCAAATTTGGCGCGACCGCTAGGCGTCTGGAACACCCCATCTTCATACAAACGTTGCTGCCCGGCCGGCATCCCTAGGCGCATAGGCCATTGCTGTGGACCGATATCATCCAGAATGTCATAGCTCAGACCCGTAATATCCAGATCTCTAGCCGCCGTCGTGGCCCGATGCTCATTCCACACGTCTTCTGGTGATGTGTACGGAAAAAGACGATCTGCCGCATCAGAATCATCAACCAGCAAGGCGGCCATACGTCGTGCGATATCAACACCAATCTCCCAATCGTGACGACAGTCGGCATAAGGCGGTATCGCCGCACGCACCCTTGAAATTCGGCGCTCACTGTTGGTGACCGTGCCTTCTTTTTCACCCCAGGTCGTAGCTGGCAGAAAAATATCGGCGTAGGCCACCGTTGCCGTATTGGCATAGGCATCCTGGACAATCACCAGCTCGGCCTGACGTAATGCCTCGTGGACCAGCGTCTGGTTCGGGAGCGATTGCGCCGGGTTCGTACAAACAATCCAGATGGCTTTAAGCTGGCCTTGGCGCAGCGCCTCGAACATGGGCACCGCGGTTAAACCCGGCTGATCTGGCACAGAAGGTACACCCCACAAGGCAGCCACTTCAGCACGATCTTCTGGTGAGTTCAAATTACGGTGTGCCGACAGCAGATTGGCCATGGCACCGACTTCACGCCCACCCATGGCATTAGGTTGACCGGTTAGGGAAAACGGCCCGGCACCAACCCGGCCAATCTGCCCAGTGGCCAGATGAAGATTGATGAGCGATGTATTCTTATCCGTACCCGCTGACGACTGATTAAGACCCTGGCAATACAAAGAGAGCGTCGGTCCGGTACAAGCAAACAAGCGTGCGGCCTCAAGCAAATCCGCCTCAGAAATCCCGCACATCTGGCAAACCAATGCAGGGGGATAGTCTGCCACGCATGCCGACAATTCCTCAAAACCTTCCGTATGCGCTTCAATATAAGGTGCATTAATCCACCCATGAGACAACATCACATGCAGTAAGCCATGATGCAGCACGACGTCTGTTCCGGGCTGAATCTTCAGAAACAGATCTGCCGAGCGTGACGTATCCGTATCTCGTACATCAACAACGATCAGCTTCTGGCCTGGATTCTTTTCCCGGGCCTGCTCAATACGACGAAATAGAATCGGATGGGCAAAGGCTGTATTGGATCCGGTAATAAAAATGGTTTGTGCCGCATCAATATCCTCGTAACAGCAAGGCGGCGCATCAGAGCCCAGAGTCTGCTTGTATCCTGCCACGGCACTCGACATGCAAAGCCGTGAATTGCTATCCACATTATTCGTCCCCACCAATCCTTTGGCGAGCTTGTTGAAGACATAATAGTCCTCCGTCAGCATTTGGCCAGACAGATAGAAACCAACTGAATTGGGACCGTGCACCTTGATAATCTGCGCCAGCCGCTGAGCAACGGTCTCTGCCGCCTCTGCCCAGCTCACCGGTTGCCGAACCTCATCCCGATGCTGACGTTGCTCAGGATGTCTCCCCCGAACCTGATCGTAAATGCTCTCCTGTGCACTCAAATGCAGTGTCGAGCCCTTCGTACATAAGCGCCCAAAATTAGCCGGATGTTGCCCATCCCCCTGGACACCGACAATCTTCTGATGACCATCTGCCCGGATATCGGTCTTGATTTCCAGACCGCAACCCACGCCGCAATAACAACAGGTACTCCGGGTGCTCGCCATCATGTACTCACTTATTTGAGGTCGTCTGCCAGCAGATACACGGCATCGGCCTCTTGCAGTACAGCAAAGGCCTTGGCGCAACCAGCATCAGGCGCAACAGCCTCACCCGTGTTCAAATCAATCTGCCAGCTATGCAGTGGGCACGTGACCCGCTCACCATGCACCAACCCTTGCGACAGCGGTCCGCCCCGGTGCGGACAGCGATCCAGAATCGCCTGAACACGAAAACCAGCGGTTCTAAAGAGCGCCACCGGTTTACCGGAAGCAGTTTCCACCACTCGAGCCCCCAGCAAGGGAATATCGCTGACTGAGGCAACGCGCACCCAGGTTTTCTGATCTCGCAACAGCGTGTCTGTCATCGTTCTCTCCTCTGATCGTTTATATCGGCACTCAAACTGGTACCGGCTCAATGCGGATTGGCTGGAACTGGCGCAAGTCGACACCGGCACGTTCGAAATCCTTCCAGGGATCAGGCGCATCTTTCAGATCTGCACACAGCCGCTCGTACAAAGCCTGGCGGTTTGCCAGATCATTCACAACTTTCTGCTTCACATATTCCAGACCAACCCGCTGGACATAATGCACGGTGCGGTCCAGATAATGAGCCTCTTCCCGATAGAGCTGGAGGAAGGCCCCGGATACCGCCATCACCTCTTCGCCGGTTTTAACCTTGCAGAGAAATTCAGCAACCTCGGTCTTAATGCCGCCATTGCCAGCCACATAAATCTCCCAACCGGAATCCACCCCGATGATGCCGACATCCTTGATCCCGGCTTCGGCACAGTTGCGCGGACAACCGGAGACCGCCAATTTGACCTTATGTGGCGCATACATCCCGAACAGCATTTTTTCCAGCACAACGCCCATGTCCATAGAGCGCTGCGTGCCAAAACGGCAATGTTCGGATCCAACACAGGTCTTCACCGTGCGGATGGATTTACCGTAGGCATGGCCGGATGGCATATCCAAATCTTTCCAAACCCCAGGCAGGTCTTCTTTTTTAATGCCTAATAGATCAATTCGCTGCCCACCGGTTACCTTGATGGTCGGTACCTGATACTTATCTGCCACATCAGCAATGCGGCGCAGTTCATCAGCCGTCGTCAAACCACCCCACATCCGCGGCACAACCGAGTATGTGCCATCTTTCTGGATGTTGGCGTGGGCGCGTTCGTTGATAAAGCGCGATTGCGGATCATCTTTCGCGTCATGCGGCCAAGTGGAGATCAGATAATAATTGACGGCGGGTCGGCATGTGGCGCACCCATTCGGCGTACGCCACTCCATAAACGCCATGACGGCATCGCGGGATACAAGTTTGTGCTCTCGAATGGCCCGGCGTACCTCATCATGCGAATGATCGGTACAACCGCAGACCGGTTTCTTCTGATCAGGCGCCGAATAATCCGTCCCTAGCACATTCATCAGCACCTGCTCCACCAACCCTGTGCAGGAGCCGCAGGAACCACTGGCCTTGGTGCACTTACGCACGGCATCCAAGGTCAGCAAATTCTGCTCACGCACCGCCTTGACGATGGCACCCTTGGTAACACCGTTACAACCACAGACTTCATCCTCATCAGCCATAGCTGCAGCTTTGTTATGGCCTTCATGCCCGACATCGCCCGTCGTGTGCTCACCAAACATCAACCGGTCGCGCAGTGACGAGACATCTTTAGCTTCACGCAGCAGTTTGAAATACCAGGCACCATCCGCTGTATCCCCATACAGACAGGCCCCGATCAGCTTTTCGTCTTTGACGAGCAGCTTCTTGTAAACACCACCGATCGGATCAGAGAGGGTAATCTCTTCCACACCCTCCCCCCCCATGAAGTCACCGGCAGAGAACAGATCAATCCCGGTCACTTTCAGCTTGGTCGATGTCTGCGAGCCCTGATAGCGCGCAATCCCCAGCTGAGCCAGATGGTTGGCACACACCTTGGCCTGTTCATACAACGGTGCCACCAGACCATAGGCAACACCCCGATGATTAGCGCATTCGCCTATCGCATAGATTTTTGGATCATACGTTTGCATGGTGTCATTGACCACCACACCACGGTTACATAACAAACCCGCGGACTCTGCAAGTTCGGTGCTGGGTCGAATCCCTGCAGCCATGACGACCAGATCAGCCGGAATGATCTTCCCATCTTTGAATTCAATGCTTCCCACCCGATCACCACTGGCATTGCTATGTAAAGCCACGGTATGCGTATTGAGCAGAAAATCCAGGCCCTTCTTTTCCAGTGAAGCCTGCAGCAGATTACCGGCCACCTCATCCAATTGCCGCTCCAGCAGCCATGGACCAATGTGAACGACGGTGACTTTCATGCCGCGCAGCATAAGTCCATTGGCAGCCTCCAATCCAAGCAGACCACCACCAATCACCACCGCATGCTGGTAGCTCTTGGCGGCTTCAATCATGTCATTGGTATCTTTGATATCACGATAGCCGATGACCCCAGGCAAATCCTTACCAGGCACCGGCAGAATGAACGGCACGGAACCTGTGGCCAATAACAACCGGTCGTACTGTGCCGTTGTGCCATCCTCGGCAATCACCTGACGGTTCACTCGATCAATCTTCACGACCTTCTTGTTCAGATGCAACGTCATGCCTTGCTCTTCGTACCAGCTCAAGGGATTCAGGACAATCTGGTCCAGGGTCTGCTCACCGGCCAAGACCGGTGACAGCATGATCCGGTTATAGTTCGGATGCGCCTCAGCGCCAAACACCGTGATCTCATACAGATCCGGCTCCAGACGCAGCAGTTCTTCCAGCGTACGGACTCCGGCCATACCGTTGCCCACCATCACCAGCTTCAACTTTTTCATCATCACACCTATTGTTCAGCGCATTGAAGGACGTCAGGCCGCATGAGGATGACGTTGCTTGTTGTAGAGGAAATCCAGCACCGCGGTTTTGCAAGCTTGATATTTCGCATCGCTGGCCATCAAGACTCGATCACGGGGCTTTGCCACATCCACCGTCAGGACTTCGCCAATCGTGGCAGCAGGACCATTGGTGAGCATGACGATGCGATCCGAGAGCAGCACGGCTTCGTCAACATCATGTGTCACCATAATCACCGTGCACTGTTTGGCCGCAACGATTTTCATCAGTTCGTCCTGAAGATTGGCACGGGTCAACGCATCAAGCGCACCAAAGGGCTCATCCAGTAGCAGTACTTGCGGTTCCATGGCCAGCGCTCTCGCAATCCCTACGCGCTGCTTCATACCGCCAGAGATTTCATGGGGCAGCTTGTTACGGGAATGGGCCAAACCCACCATGGCAATCGCGTCATCCGTGCGCTGAATCAGTTGCTGCTTTGATTCGTCCTTGCCGAAAACGCGCTCCACGCCCAGGTAAACGTTTTCAAAACATGTGAGCCAGGGCAGCAGCGAGTGATTCTGGAAAACAACGGCACGAGCAGGGCCGGGACCGGCGATTTCCTTATTGGCACAGATCAGCGCGCCACTGGTCGGAAAGGTCAACCCGGCAATCAGATTCAGTAATGTCGACTTACCACAGCCCGAGTGGCCAATCAGCGAGATAAATTCGCCCTTGCGTACCACCAGATTGACATCTCTCAGGGCATCGAAACGCCCTTTTTTAGTCAGAAATGATTGGGCAACGCCTTCAATGATGAGATAGCGGTCGTTCATGTCACACCTCGTACGAGAACTGTTTGGCAATGAAGATGAGCAGGTGTTCCAGCATCAGACCGACAATCCCGATCACAAAAATAGCGATCACAATGTGTTCGACCTTCAGGTTGTTCCATTCGTCCCATAGCCAGAAGCCAATACCGGTGCCTCCGGTCAGCATTTCGGCAGCGACAATGACCAGCCAGGCCGTGCCGATCGACAGGCGTACCCCGGTCAGCATGTACGGCAAGGTGGCCGGAAACAGGATTTTCGAGAACACGTTCCAGCCCGAAAGATTGAGTACCCGGGCAATATTCAGATAATCCTGCGGGATCTTGCTCACGCCCACGGCGGTATTGATGATCATCGGCCAGATCGAGCAGATCGAAATCACCCAGATAGCCGCCGGATTGGCCGCTTTGAACAGCAACAAGCCAATCGGCAGCCAGGCCAGCGGCGACACCGGGCGCAACAGGTTGATGATTGGCGCCATCATCTTATTGAGAAAGGCAAAATAGCCAATCGCGAAGCCCAGAGGAATGCCGACCAATGCGGCAAAACCAAAACCCAGAGCAACACGCCCGAGAGAGAACAACAGATTCCAGCCAATCCCTTGATCATTCGGGCCGTTGACATAGAACGGGTCAGAGAACAGCTTGATCGCCGCATTCAGTGTGAAAGCTGGGGAAGGAATCGCCTCAATGAAGAGGTGGATTCCCTGCCAGATCACAAGGAAAAGCAATAGCCCGAGAAACGTGGGAAACAGATTGCCAAACCATGCCAGCACTTTCGCGCGCAACACTAATCGATTTGCCTCTCTGGCCCGCAGTACCGCCAACTCCTCTGATTGAGTCGGCGTGGCAGCCGTTAATTCTGGTGCGCTCATCAGGCACCTCCTTTGATCTTGAAGCCGTCCGCGTAGGCGGCTGGATTTTTTCCGTCCCAGACGACGCCATCCATTAGCTTGGAGGTCCGGAAATCCGATTTAGGAATGGGTGCACCGACCATCGCTGCCGCTGACTTGTAGAGCTCTGTCCGATTCACCTTCTTAGCAACAGCGAGGTAATCCGGGTGATCCTTGAGTAAACCCCAGCGCTTGTGCTGTGTCAGGAACCACATACCGTCCGAGAGATACGGATAATTAGCCATGCCATCGCCGTAGAACCGCATCGGGTTTTTGTCATCCCAGGTCTTGCCCAGGCCATTGGAATAGCGACCCAGCATACGATCCAGAATCACATCCACATCCGTATTCACGTAGGACTTGGCAGCAATCACTTCGGCCGTCTTGTACTTATTCGCATTCGACGCATCAATGTACTTGGATGCTTCCAGAATGGCGCAGATCAGCGCCCGACACGTGTTCGGATATTTGTTCGCAAAATCTGAGGTGGTGCCTAAAACCTTTTCAGGATGGTCTTTCCAGATACCCTGGCTGGTTTCTGCAGTAAAGCCGATTTTGTCGATGACGGCACGCGCATTCCAGGGCTCACCGACGCAGTAACCATCCATATTCCCAACCCGCATATTGGCAACCATCTGCGGCGGCGGGACGGTGATGATCTTGGCATCCTTGAACGGATTGATGTTATTGGCGGCCATCCAGTAATACAGCCACATGGCGTGTGTGCCTGTCGGATAGGTCTGGGCAAACGTGTATTCACGCTTTTCCTTGGCCATCTGCGCTTTGAGGGTGGCACCATCCTTGACACCGGCATCTGCCAGCTTCTTGGAAAGCGTAATGGCCTGGCCGTTGTTGTTAAGGCTCATCAACACCGCCATATCTTTCTGCGACCCGCCAATGCCCATCTGGACTCCATAGATCAGACCATAGAGCACATGTGCCGCATCCAATTCACCATTCGACAGCTTGTCGCGCACACCGGCCCAGGAAGCCTCTTTGGTCGGCACAATCGTGATGCCATACTTTTTATCCAGCCCCAGATACGAGGCCATCACGACCGAGGCACAATCCGTCAGTGGAATGAACCCCACTTTGACTTCTTTCTTTTCCGGCGCATCCGAGCCTGCCGCCCAGGCACCGGCTTTGAGAAGCGGATCAGCCAGCGTCAGCGCGCCTACCCCGGCAACCGCCTTGGCTGTTTTGGCGAGCATTTCTCTTCTCGAGAACAGATTGTTGTCTTTCGTCATGATGATCCCCTGGATGGTTTGAAAATTCAGTCGCGGCAACAGCAAAAAAAAACGTCCACCGGTCAAAAGCCTTCGCTTCTCCGATAGACGTCGTTGTCTGTATACAAAGACCATCGTTGGCCTTTGCTCATCGTTAACAAAGCAACAAGCGTGCCAAACCAAAAAACATCACAGAATCAACCAATCAGCCTTCAGGCCTTCGAGGATCTCACCAATCTAGTGCACCGCAGCAACAAACCGGTGCATACCGCGCACCGCAAGCCAGCCAACCGCCATCACATCAGATTTTTGAGGCTGTCTCCGTTTGCACCACTTGCCAGGCCGACGGGCTATTCACATTAAACAGTGCCTGCGCCATGGCCTTATCCGGCACACAGGTCTGCAACGCCAGAGGCTCGATAAATCGTCTGACCGACCAAGCCTGTCCGTGTGAGAGCGCGGCTTCTGCATCAGCACAGCGGGCATCCAAGGCCGCCGTTTTGAGCAAAACCAGCGGTAACGGGTTATCCGCAACCATGCATCCGCCATGCCCGACCGCTGTCGATAACAATTTTCGAAGTATTGACGCGCTCAACCACGGTACATCAACGGGCATCACCACCACCGCCGCCCCCTCCGGGATCTCGACCATGGCGTTCAATACGGAAACCATCCCTCCCACGGGCCCAAGGTCCGGGTAGGCATCCGCAATACAAGGAAACTCAGGATATAAACCGGGTTGACCACTGACAACCACGGTCGTACAACCAGATGCCTCCAATAACGCAACACTTCGTGCCAGCAGACTTTGGCCGTATAGCCTCAACCTTGCCTTATCCGTACCCATGCGTCTGGATTGCCCACCGGCCAAAACGACACCGTATATCCGAGGGAAATTCAAGTTCGTTCCTTTGTATCAAGCTGATTTTCAAGACAATTAGCAAATGCCTAGTCTGGCGTGCTCCTGAATACCCAGATATTATGCAGTTTCCTCCTCGCCAATGATCGACAACCATGCATCCACTGACTCGCTGTTTATGCCTTCTAGGCAGTTGTGTTGCCTTAAGCGCCTGCACCCAGTTCAGCAAACTGCAGATTCACGACAAAGCCTACTTGGACGATCAAAAGATCGAAGAAAGCTATCAGAAAACTGCCGCGTTACAGGCTAAAGGCGAGAATGGCGAAGACATCGTCGTCAACAAGGAAACCCTGCGCCTGCTGCATGATGTTCGCCAACGGCTGGAAAAAACCAGTGGTCAGACATTTGAATATGCCATCGTAGATTCCGATAGCCACTCGCACCTGCTGATGAGTCATGGCGACAAGGAATATGTCACGTTCAGCATGCAGTTTCTCGACAAGTTCGGCAGCGATCCGGATATTATTGCGGCCGTTGTGGCGCATGACCTCGCCCATATTGCCGACAAAGACACGGGAGATGCTATTGAGAACCGGGAAATCGGCTTCTTTGTCGCCCGGCAGGTGATTAGTGCCGCATTATCCGTCGTCGGCACCCCCATTGCCGGCTATGCGGCCAGCGCAGCCATGTCGGGCGCCGAACAGGCCGAAATCTCGTTGGAAGAAGACAAGGTCAACCCCGTCGGCATGCAGTGGCTCCTGGACTCCGGCTACACGCCTTGCGGCTATATCAAGATCAAACAATATGATGACGACAATACGGGACTAGGCTCTCCGCTCAAGTTCATGGGGTCGCACCCGGGCATTTCCGGTCGAGCCCAGCTGGCGCAGGATCACGTTGCCGCCAATCCCAAGATTGTTTGTCCGGCACCACCCGCAAAACCCTCTGAGCCCCCCTCGGCAGATACCGCGGCTGCCGCAACGCCATCGGCCGCCTCTGCACAACAATGACCAGATTCATGATGGCATTGCTACTGGGCAGTGCCTTGAACGGCTGTGCCGGCCTCTCTTCCGGCATTCGTGATGGCAATTACGCCTACGGCGCAAAAGACGTCAGCATCAATCATTTCGGCGTCAATTACAGCATCAGCATCCCGCTGAAGGTTGCCGATCAGCAGGTGACTGCTCAAACACTGGCCTCGGATTGCGAAGCCGGTCACGGCACCCTGAAAATTCTCACGGCGCAACCCGTGGAGGATCTGAGCTACGCCGTTCAAATTTCCGGCAACAGTGGCCCAGACAAGATCTTCAAAGATCTCTGCGATAAAAATCCCAAACTGGTCCGAATTGTCCGGGGATGTAGTTGATTAACCGCAGCACTCAATCACAATTCGTCGCACTACCCGTATTCACACAGCTGGTTCCGTCAAAATTATAGGTCGTGTCGCCATAACCCTGGTACTCGCTGCCATCGGTGCCCAACGTCAGGCCACCCTCGGTCTGATAGGTCGTGCCCGTGTCGCTCTGTAACGTATTGCCACTTTGCTGGTAAGTTGCGCCACCAGGTGCATAGGTATTGCCGCCCAGGTTCTGATAAGACCCACCCGTATCAAACCCGTTACCGTCCTGCGCACAAACCTGCACCGCAAACAGCATCATGACGGTCATCAAAATACGGGGGCAAGGCATGCCGGAATCAGCCTGAAATACGGAATGTGGATAATGTACCTGTTTATTTACGACAAAGGCAGCGGATGCAGCCATGGATTTCTGGATTACTGCGTTGTAAACAGCTC
>CAYLWV010000035.1:10834-16148 GCA_964387485.1 uncultured Dechloromonas sp.
ACAAAGGCAGCGGATGCAGCCATGGATTTCTGGATTACTGCGTTGTAAACAGCTCGCCGGCATGTGGCTGGCTGTACTGCATTGCGCTCTGGCATCTGCCGCGACCTTACCCGTAGGCCTGGAAAACACGGCCACTGTAGCAACCGTTAACCAACCCTTGGCGGCGACCCGAAACAAGCGCGAACCCAGAAGCCAGTCCAGCCAGAGCCTTAACAAAAATACGAGCCCTGAGAATAAGCGGCCACGAGTCACGCTGACCCCGCCGGATAACGAAGCGGCTGGCACCATCGCCTCCAAAGGCCTGCGTGGTAAAGCCAGCTTTTATGGGGCCAAGTTCAACGGCCGAAAAACCGCCACGGGTGAAATCTTCAATAACAAGCTGTTTACCGCAGCCAGCAATTTACTGCCTCTCGGATCGCTGGTTATGGTGAAGCGACCCGATACAAACCTGTGCGTGGTCGTCAAAGTGAATGACCGGATGCATCCCAAGCATCAGTCACGGGTGATTGACCTATCGCATAGCGCCGCCAAATACCTGGACATGGTGCGGGAAGGCATCGTGAAAGTTCAAATCGTCCCGTTATCCGCCAACGCCAGCGAAGGCAGCACCATTGATTGCGCCATGGGTTTCGAGCTGGAAGAAACGTGCAGCGATTGCAACGCACCTCCCCTGCAATTTAACGACACGGTTCAGTGATGTTCTGCGGCTGACAAACGCTGCAGGCTTTCACCGATCTCCCGGCGCACCAGCGCAATGGCACTCTTCATCGTGTAGAAACGGTTGGTCTCGTCAGAAGCCACCCAGACGTCACCGAGCTCAGCATCCAGCATCTCCAGACGCTCGGAAAGATAGCGGAGCTGCTCGACCGAGGTTGCGGCATACATACGCTCTTCAATCACCTTCAGTTCATCATAGGCATCCGAAATCAGCTGACGAGAGCGGAACAAGCGGTAATTGGGGATCAAACGGAACAACGGCAGCACAATGGCAAAGAGCCCCAGCACCAGCAACCACATACGATCAATATAGCTCACCGCCCAGAACGGCAGCATGCCGGTCAGCCAGGGAGCCCCCTTATCGTAATAGCGCTTAGCCACGTCACTGAGGGGAATGCTTTTATCGATATAGGCCGGAAACTGCTCCGTACGGCCAAAGAAATTGTCTGTATCTTCACTGGTTTTATCGGCAGCGAGCAGGAACAGTTGCTGAATCGCCGGATGCATCGTTTTTTCAACCAGCAGGGTAATGGTCGAGGCGATCATGTGAATATCATGCGGCGGATCCAGCTTGGCCAGATTCAGGGATCCCCGCGGAATCACCACGGTCTCCAGATACGGCATCCGTTTCACATAGGCATCGGCATAGGCGAAATCGAAAATATGCAGCTCGGGATGTGTCAACAGATTCTGAATGGTCGGCGAGTCAAATCCATCAACGATGGCCATCCCCTCGATCTTGCCCGCCAATAGCTGCTCTATGGCATCTGCGTGCGAAAGACGACGCAGATTGGCGTTCTCGCCGGAGATTTGAACGCCACGCATGGCCAGAATACGTGTCAGTAGCAGCTCAGTGCCACTGCCTTCGCGGCCGATCGCCATCGGTTTACCACGGAAGTAGCTGATCGCATCCGCCCCGGCGAACTGGGGCCCGCGATAAAACAGCCAGAGCGGCAGGTACTGGACGCTCCCCAAGGACACCAAGTGCGGGAAATCACCCCGATGGGCAATGCCTCCCAGCAGAAACCCGGCATTGATCGGCGTTTTAGCATCATCCGCTTCCACAATGCTTTCACGTGATCCTGCCGTATTCACCAGGTGTAGCGTCACACCTTCCTGGGCAAAGATTTCCTGATAACGTTTACCCAGCTGTTCGGTGGTGGATCCCGGTTGCCCGACAGCCAGAGTGACTTCGAGGCTGGGCAACGGCCTAGTAACAAAGATGACGAGAACAGCGCCGATGAGGATCACCAGCAACGACACCCACTCCTCGCGGAGCATGATGCGCCAGGCCAGATGCTCCTCGCGCAGGCGGTTAAGGATAAAACGGATAAATGCGTGATTTTTACGAACAGTCATTTAGTTATTCTGCCTTCTGCCCGGCAAAAAGACCATGCAGCAGACAGACAAAAGGCCACGGAATTCCGTGGCCTTTTAGCAAACGTTGATACGGATCAAAGAATCAGCTGGCGAGTACCGCCTCGATCTGGGCAAAGGTTTTGGCAACCGCATGAATCTGGGTTGCCACCCCCAGCTGACGCGCAATCTGCGATGCCGAGAAAATACCGCGCACCATCTGCTGGTTCGTCAGTGGATCCGTATCGACCACCAGTGCGTGATTACGGTTATGTGCCTTGAGGGTTTCGATGATATCAATCACTTTGGCCTGGCTTACCTGCTTGAGGGTCAGCACCTCGATATCGTTCTGCGGAGTCATCACATCCTTGACGGTAATTTCACCGTGCTTCAGGCCCTGCTTTTGCACGCACTGCATCGGCTTTTCGCCCAGAATGTCGGTAGCGGTGAGCAGGCCGGCCACTTCACCCTTATTTCCGGTGACCAGCAGTGAGCGCACACCGCGCGAGATCATCTGGTGGTTAGCATGACTGAGCAGCACGTCCGCGCCCACCGTGGCAGCCACGATCTGTTTCAGATCGGTCATCACTTCAATGGCGGGAGAATCCGGCGTCACGATGTCTGCCTGGCTTGTTGGCAGATGAAAACCTGCACCTTTTTCCAGCGCGGTGACCTTGAGGATATTAGGACTGCCCATGCTTTTATCTCCTTTGGTGTTTCTGGGGTGTTCCCCTGTTCTTGTTGATTACGTCACATCGGATGTGAGGCCGTCTGCGCACTTTACTATTAAACTGACGTCATGACACAGAGATTTTGTTGCTGCACTGCAACCGCGCAGCCGCTCTGATGATTTTTGCTATCTCACCATACGCTATGAAATCAATCGATCTGCTCACCTTGCTCATCCTGACCCTTTTCGGTTTACTGCTCTGGCAAATGCACCAGCAGGATTGGGGCAGTTTCTTGTTGTTACTGGCGGCAGAAGCCGGCCTCATTGCCATCAAAGTCACCAGCACCACCCAATCGAAACGAATCTGAGCCATGCTGCGTATTCCACTGCCCCTTAAAAAATTCGCTGTCCTGGCGTTAGTGCTTCTGATCAACGCCTGCTCCAGCCCGCCACCCTTCAAATCCAAGCCGGTTCCCGACAGCCCGCTGGCACCGATCTTCACACTGACCGATCAACAGGGGCAACCCCGATCCATCGGCGATTTCAAAGGTAAGGTCATCAGTCTTTTCTTCGGTTTCACGCATTGCCCGGACATCTGTCCGACACACCTGGCACGCCAGGCCGAAGTGATGCGACAACTGGGTCCGCAAGCCGACCAGGTCGCGGTACTGTTTGTATCGCTGGATCCTGAGCGGGATACTCCCGAGGCCCTGAAGCGCTATATGGATGCATTTGACCCGCGCTTTATTGCACTGACCGGTTCGTCCGCAGAAACCAGCAAGGTCGCCAAGCAGTACAAAATCTTCTGGCAGAAAACACCACTACCGAATTCGGCCCTGACCTATACCATTGACCACACCACCAACAGTTTCGTCATTGACCAGAAAGGTCGCCTGCGCCTGACCGTTCCACACGAAATGTCGGCTGCTGATGTGACCCACGACCTGAAACTGATGATTGAAAGCAATTGACCATGACACGTTATGTTTTCACCCCAGCCGCAGAAACCCTGATCCCCGTTGTTGGCAACGATGCCTACTTTCCCGTACGCCGTATTTACTGCGTCGGGCGCAATTATGCGGAACATGCCCGCGAGATGGGCAGCGATCCAAATCGCGAACCGCCATTTTTCTTTTCCAAGCCACGAGACGCCGCCGCACCCGGTGGCGGTGAGATTCCGTTTCCGCCGGCCACCAACAACTTGCAACATGAGGTCGAATTGGTCGTGGCCATTAGTCAGGGCGGCCTGAACATTCCTGAACATGAGGCCATGGCACACGTCTTTGGTTACGCTACCGGCATTGACTTTACCCGCCGTGATCTACAAATGATCGCGCGCGAAAAATGCCACCCGTGGGAGCCCGGTAAAGGCATGGATCATGGCGCCCCGGTCTCATCCATTGTGCCGGTAACCTCAGCCACCATGGCACAGGATGCAAGCATCTGGCTCAAGGTCAATGGCGAACTCCGGCAGTCAGCCCGCTTGAACCAGATGACCTGGAACGTCCCGGAAATCATTCATCGTCTTTCCCACTTTTTTGAGCTGGCCCCCGGCGACCTGATTTTTACCGGGACTCCGGGTGGGGTTTCCACCGTTCAGCGGGGCGACAACCTATGCTGTGGCATTGATGGCTTGCCAGAACTCACCGTCTCACTCGTCTGAATCCGGTCGTTCGTCTTCAGGCATCATGGTGACGGACACGTCCAGTGAATGTTCGCCGCCGCCAACCACGACGCCCCGCAAGGGAATGACATCAGCGTAGTCACGCCCGCAGGCCAGCGTGACGAACTCATCCGTTACCGCCTTGCCATTGGTCGGATCAAGACCCAGCCAGCCATGCCCGGGGCACCAGGCCTCAACCCAAGCATGCGTCGCATCGGCCCCAACCAGTCTCGGCTGCCCCGGTGGCGGTTGTGTGAGGATATAACCACTCATATAACGTGCCGGGATACCAACACCCCGCAACCCGGCAATCATGAGCTGTGCAAAATCCTGACAGACACCACGTCGCAGGCGGAGCACGTCGCTCAGCGGTGTACCTATGATCGTCGCATCAGGATCAAACGTGAATTCAACATGCATGGCCTGTGTCAGGGATAACAATTGCTCATGCAGCGGTGCCGATCCGGCCAAATGGTCCATGACCCATGCTCGGGCATCCGGCAATGCGGGGATCATGGGGGAGTCCACCAGATAGGCAGCACAGGCCAGCGCAAAGTGCTGCCCCACCGTATCAGCCGGATCAAAACTGCGTCGCGCCAGACTATCCCCTGCCCAAACTGGGCTTTCCGTGGGCCAGCTCGGTGCACACACGGCAACCGTCATCCGGGCTTTGACGGTCAGTAACCGGTGCGGCGTACTGATCGCAAAATCCTGATACCGGTTTCCGAAAAAATCCTGGCCTTCGGTAGACTCTGACAGCGGATGATTGACGATCAACCGGGCATCCAGAACCTGCTGATGTTCGAGATCGCGGGGAAGCAGATGCGCCCGGTGGCGTGCACTACTCACGCTGTAGGCATAGCAATACTCGGTATCGTGTTCGATACGATAGCGCCGCCAAGGTCGAG
>CAYLWV010000036.1:0-8145 GCA_964387485.1 uncultured Dechloromonas sp.
GGTTGCTGCTAAGAAGCCAGCTGCCAAGAAGGTTGCTGCTAAGAAGCCGGCTGCCAAGAAGGTTGCTGCTAAGAAGAAGTAATACGGCAAGCCGCTGGCTTGTTGTCGTAAAAAAACCCCACACCGAACTATATCGGTGTGGGGTTTTTCTTTAGTGCCGTTGAAGCGTCGCGCTTATTTCTTTTTCTGTGGCGGTAGATCGGTACAAGCACCCTCCGCAACTTCGGCAGCGAGTCCGATGGACTCACAGAGTGTGGGGTGCGGATGAATCGTATGTCCGATATCCACCGAATCGCAGCCCATTTCAATGGCGAGACAGACTTCGCCGATCAAGTCACCGGCATGCGTGCCAACGATGCCACCACCAATGATGCGATGTGTTTCGGCGTCGAATAGCAGCTTGGTAAAGCCCTCGTCGCGCCCGTTGGCAATGGCTCGACCAGACGCTGCCCAGGGGAACATCGCTTTGGTGAACTTTCGGCCGCTCGCTTTGCACTGCTCTTCAGTCAGTCCTGCCCAGGCCACCTCCGGGTCTGTATAGGCCACGGAAGGGATCTGTAGCGGGTCAAAGACGCGTTTATGCCCGGCAGCGACTTCAGCGGCGACGTGACCTTCGTGTACGGCTTTATGGGCCAGCATCGGTTGGCCGACGAGATCGCCAATCGCGAAGATGTGCGGCACATTCGTACGCATCTGATTGTCGACGTTGATGAAACCGCGTTCATCGACAATAACGCCTGCCTGATCGGCGGCCAATTTGCCGCCATTCGGTGAGCGGCCCACGGCAACCAGGACGCGGTCATAGGTGCCGGCATCCGGTGTTGCTGTACCGTTGGCTCCTTCAAACTGAACTGTCACGCCACTGCTATCTGCTTTGGCGGCTACGCACTTGGTGTTGAGCATGACGCGGTTGAAGCGGGATAGGTTCATCTTTTCCCAGACTTTAACCAGATCGCGGTCTGCGCCCGGCATGAGGCCAGGGCCCAGTTCGACGACATCAATTTGGGTGCCCAAGGTTGCATAAACCGTGGCCATTTCCAGGCCGATGATGCCGCCGCCCACGACGAGCATACGCTTTGGAACATCCTTCAGTTCCAGAGCACCGGTGGAGTCAACCACCCGTGGATCGACCGGCATAAAGGGCAGTCTGATGGCTTGCGAACCGGCCGCGATAATGGCTTGCTTGAAGCGAACAACGCATTTCTCGCCGGTGCTCTTTTGGCCATCGCCAGCCGTGACGTCAACACGCATGTGGTGTGCATCAATAAATTGACCGAGACCACGGACCTGTTGGACCTTGCGACCCTTGGCCATCCCTGCCAGGCCACCCGTGAGTTTGCTGACGACCTTATTCTTGTGTTCACGCAGCTTTTCGACCGAAACCTTGGCGGATGCCATTTCAACGATACCGAGCTCGTGCAGATGAGTGACTTCTTCCATGACGCTAGCAATGTGCAGCAGCGCTTTGGAAGGAATGCAGCCCACATTCAGGCAGACGCCACCCAGGGTGCCGTAGCGTTCAACAATCACGGTGTTCATGCCCAGATCGGCAGCACGGAAGGCTGCTGAGTAGCCGCCAGGACCTCCACCTAGAACGAGCATGTCACAATCAACGTCAACCGGGCCCGTATACCCGGTCGCGGGTGTGGGCGCAGCCACTTGAGCTGGAGGGGCAGAGGCTGTAGGCGTAGCAGCGGCCGGCGCCTGAGCAGCGGGTGCGGGCGTGGGTGCGACTGCTGCATCGCTGGCTTCGATACGAACGACAACGGTCCCTTCGCCAATCCGGTCACCCAGTTTAACCAGAACCTCTTTGACCGTACCCGCTGCAGAAGCAGGTACGTCCATGGTGGCTTTGTCCGACTCCAGCGTCACGAGGGCATCATCCACTTTGATGACATCCCCCGGCTTCACAAAGACTTCGATGACCGGAACATCCGTGAAGTCACCGATGTCCGGCACTTTAAGATCAATGAGTTGGCTCATGCGGTACTCCTCACAGGGCCACGCGGCGGAAATCCGCCAGCAGTTGAGCCAGATATACGTTAAAGCGCGTGGCCAGGGCACCATCAATTACACGGTGGTCCGCCGTCAGAGACAACGGCAAGGTCAGACGTGGCACGAATTGCTTGCCGTCCCAGACGGGCTTCATGGCACTCTTGTTGACACCGAGAATGGCGACTTCCGGTGCGTTAACGATCGGCGCAAAGTAGGTGCCGCCGATGCCGCCCAGCGACGAGATGGTGAAACAGGCACCCTGCATATCTGCCGGCTTCAGCTTGCCGTCACGTGCCTGTTTGGCCAGGTCACCGGATTCCTGCGCAATTTCAAACACCGATTTCTTGTCGGCATTTTTGACCACGGGGACGACCAGACCATTCGGGGTATCTGCCGCAAAACCGATATTGAAGTATTGCTTCAGGACCAGATTGTCACCATCCAGTGACGCGTTGAACTCCGGATGCTTCTGCATGGCCTTGACACAAGCCTTGATCAAGAAAGCGAGCATGGTGAGTTTCGCTCCACCACCCTTTTCGTTCTCTTTGTTTAGCTGAACGCGGAAAGCCTCCAGATCGGTAATGTCGGCGTCTTCGTGATACGTGACGGCCGGGATCATGACCCAGTTGCGAGACAAGTTCTGACCCGAAATCTTTTTAATACGTGATAGCGGCTGTACATCAATAGGGCCGAATTTTGCGAAATCGACCTTCGGCCACGGCAGCAGATCGAGACCTGTGCCACCACCTGTCGCGGTGGGTGTTTTACCCGGAACAACGCCTGTAGTCATGGCGCCTTTAACAAAGGCGGTCACATCTTCACGCAGGATGCGGCTTTTCGGACCCGAAGCTTTAATTTGCGTCAGATCGACGCCGAGTTCACGCGCGTAGGCACGGATTGTCGGGCTGGCGTGAATAGCGCTACCCAATGGCAAGCCTGGTAAGGCAGCTACTGCGCTCGGCACGGCTTTGTCGCGCTCGCTTGCAGTACTTGTTTGTACAGCAGCGCTCGCGCTTCGCGTGTTGCCTTCGCTTGTGACGCTGCTCAGGGGTTCGGGTGCAGGTGTTATCGCAGTGGCGCTACTTTCCAGACGCACGATGATCGTGCCTTCGCCCACTTTGTCACCCAGCTTGACCAGAACTTCCTTAACCGTACCGGCGGCCGACGAGGGTACATCCATCGTGGCCTTATCGGATTCGAGGGTGACGAGAGCATCATCGACTTTGACGACATCACCCGGTTTGACGAATATCTCGATCACCGGCACCTCGGAGAAATCACCGATGTCCGGCACTTTGACGTCGACAATGCCACCACCGGTGGTCGGTGCAGCGGCCATTTGTGGTGCTGGGGCCGCCGGGGCCGGCGCGGGTGCTGGGGCTTGTGGTGCCGAGGTGGCAGCATCGCTGGATTCGACACGAACGACGACCGTGCCTTCACCGATTTTGTCGCCCAGTTTGACCAGTACTTCTTTAACAACACCGGCGGCAGAAGCCGGGACATCCATGGTGGCTTTGTCCGACTCCAGGGTCACGAGAGCGTCATCGATTTTGATGACATCACCGGGCTTGACGAAGACTTCAATAACCGGCACTTCCGCAAAGTCGCCGATGTCCGGTACTTTGATATCAATTAATTGGCTCATGTGTGTTCTCGCTTAAACCGTCATCGGGTTGGGTTTGTTCGGATCCAACTGATATTTATTGATCGCGGCAGCCACCTTGTCGCGGCCGATCAGGCCATCATCTGCCAGAGCCTTCAGTGCGGCGACCGTCACCCAGTGACGATCAACTTCGAAGAAATTGCGCAGATGCTCACGAGTATCGGAGCGGCCGAAGCCGTTGGTGCCGAGAGCGATGAAGGTCTTCTTGATGAACGGACGAATTTGCTCGGCGTAGAGCTTGATGTAATCGGTTGCTGCGACGACAGGGCCGTTGCTACCACCCAGCTTGGATTCGACATGCGACATCCGTTGTGGTTCGGTCGGATGCAGCATGTTCCAACGCGCCACATCTTCACCGTCACGGGCCAGCTCATTGAAGCTCGGGCAACCCCACAGATCAGATTCGACACCCCAATCGTTGCGCAGCAGATCGGCGGCGGCAATCACTTCGCGGAAGATGGTGCCCGAACCCAGCAGCTGAACTCGTGGGGCATTACCTGCCGCGCCTTTGCGGAAGGCATACATGCCTTTCAGAATGTCCGGTGCCGCACCTGTGGGCATTTCCGGATGTTCGTAGTTTTCGTTCATTACCGTCAGGTAGTAGAAGATGTCTTCCTGATCCACATGCATCCGGCGCATGCCATCCTGAACGATCACGGCCACTTCGTACTGGAAGGTCGGGTCGTAGGAGACGCAGTTCGGAATCATGTTGGCCAGCAGCAGGCTATGACCATCTTCATGTTGCAGGCCTTCACCGTTCAGCGTGGTGCGACCTGCCGTGCCACCAATCAGGAAGCCGCGGGCGCGTTGATCTCCGGCGGCCCAGCAGAGATCCAGTGTACGTTGCAGGCCGAACATCGAATAGCAGATGTAGAACGGAATGGTCTGAACACCGTGAACCGAGTAGGCGGTGGCGGCTGCAATCCAGTCGCTCATGGCACCGGCTTCGTTAATGCCTTCCTGCAGTACCTGGCCGTCTTTGCTTTCCTTGTAGAACATGAGCTGATCATGATCTTCCGGTACGTAGTTCTGGCCTTGCTGGTTCCAGATACCGACCGCACGGAACATGCCTTCCATGCCGAAGGTGCGCGACTCATCCGGCACAATGGGGACGACGTTGCGGCCGACCTGTTTGTCCTTGAGCATCATATTCATGATGCGCACAATGGCCATGGTGGTGGAGAGCTCACGGCCTTCGCCCGATGCCTTAAGCAGGGCATCGAAGGTTTCCAACGGCGGAATGACCAGCGCTTCGGCTTTGCGGCGACGTTGCGGGAGGAATCCACCCAGCGCCATGCGGCGCTCACGCATGTATTTATATTCGGCGGAGTCTTCGGCAAATTTCAGATACGGTAGCTCATCCAGCTGCTCATCTTTAACCGGCAGTGAGAAACGGTCACGGAAGCGGGCGATCTGCTCCTTGTCCATTTTCTTCTGCTGGTGCGAGGTATTCATCGCTTCACCGGCCTTGCCCATGCCGAAGCCCTTGATGGTCTTGGCCAGAATCAGCGTCGGCTGTCCCTTGTGCTTCACGGCACGATCATAGGCTGCGAAAATTTTGAAGATGTCATGGCCACCGCGGTTCAGCTGCCAGACTTCGTCATCCGTCCAGTCGGCGACCAGCGCTTTCAGTTCGGGAGTATTGAAGAAGTGTTCACGAACATAGGCACCATCCTTCGATT
This sequence comes from uncultured Dechloromonas sp., assembly GCA_964387485.1. GTDB lineage: Bacteria > Pseudomonadota > Gammaproteobacteria > Burkholderiales > Rhodocyclaceae > Fluviibacter. The sequence goes on from CAYLWV010000036.1 coordinate 5,341, forward strand.
TGAAGGTCTGGTATTCCCCATCACACAGATTCATCATGCGCTGCTGGAGGATGCCCTGGGTATCTCGCTGGAAGAGGGCGTCCCAATGGGTGCCCCAGATTAGTTTGACCACGTTCCAGCCGGCGCCGCGGAACTCGGATTCCAGTTCCTGAATGATTTTGCCGTTGCCACGGACCGGGCCATCCAGGCGCTGCAGGTTGCAGTTGATCACAAAGATCAGGTTGTCGAGTTTCTCGCGCCCAGCCATGCCGATAGCGCCTAGGGACTCCACTTCATCCGTTTCGCCATCACCCAGGAAGGCCCAGACTTTACGTTGTTCTGCTTTCTCGGCATTGATCAGCCCACGGCTGGCCAGGTATTTCATGAAACGGGCCTGATAAATCGCCTGGATCGGACCCAGGCCCATGGATACCGTCGGGAACTGCCAGAAATCAGGCATCAGCCACGGGTGCGGGTAGGAGGAGATGCCCTTGCCGGTCGTTTCCTGGCGGAAATGATCCAGTTGCTCCTCGGTAAATCGGCCCAGCATGAAGGCACGGGCGTACACGCCTGGCACTGAGTGGCCCTGGAAGAAAATCAGGTCGCCATCATGTTCGGCCGATGGGGCGTGCCAGAAGTGCGAGAAACCGACGTCATAGAGCGTGGCAGCCGAAGCAAACGAAGCGATGTGGCCACCCACATTGGTGTGTTTGTTGGCACGTACAACCATTGCCATGGCATTCCAGCGGATATAGGAGTGGATCTTGATCTCCATATCCGGATTGCCTGGATAACGGGGCTGTTGCGACGCCGGAATGGTGTTGATGTATTCCGTATTGGCTGAATAGGGGATGTCAATGCCTTTGCCCCGGGCCTGCTCAATCAGGGTTTCAATGAGGTAGTGCGCTCGCTCATCGCCTTCGTTGCTGATGACGCCGGAGAGGGCATCTTGCCACTCGCGGGTTTCCTGCGGATCCGTATCGAGCGATGGTGCCGATGCGTTGGTATTTTCGTTTGCTGCCGACATGCTGCCTCCTCCTAGTGACGAGCACGCCGTACGCACTCGTGATGATCAGCTTCAGGACATCTCAAACCATGGCTGACTATATCGGGATGTTGCTGTGAACAGTGCCGCGTTGCACAACATATTTCCCATTATATGAAACGACGTATTGCTATACGGAAAATACTAGGGCTTTGCTTATTGGTTCGTCAAGTGAAAATTTCTCAATCAATCCGTGCAGCATGAATTTTGTGGTGTCGTGGCATCATCTCGCCATGAACAAGACCGATGCCCCTTGGCCGGATCCGGTGTCCAGCGAGCTTCTATGGGCTCAGCGCTGGGCGAGGATACGTTGCGAGCAGCCGCAATGCATTGTTTATGAGGCTCAGGTGCATGGAGACCCGATCCGGCTGCGTCGTGCGCTGCGGCAGGCAGGCGTGCCGGCGCTGGAGCTCAATGACGCGCCAGCAAGCGTCTTAGCAGACTGGGTGGATGCTGCGACGGCATTATCCGAAGAGTTTCTGATTCCGGTCGTGCTGTTCTGTGAGGGGCGCCCGCATCAACCGGTGGTGACCCTGGCTCACAGGGAAGGTCACCTGGTCGATGATACTGATTGGCTTCTCGCCAGGTCGGTGGCTTTGCAGGCGGTGATCGAAGCGTCCCCGTTGCATCGGGAATTCCGGCGGTCTGGGGTGAAAGCCGGCTCGATCCGTCTGGGGTGGCATGATGATGCGGTACTTGCCGGGGACAACGGCTTGTTACTGGCATGGAGTAGTCCGCTGCCGCTGATGCGCCTGCGAAACTTCTCTGCCCGTTGTGCCGAGCACGTCCATATCGAAGGGCCAGGTGCAGGCGATTTGGCAGACGATGTCGCCAGCCAGGGGATTTCAGTAACGCATTGGCAGATTGCAGTAAAATAACGCCCTATGGCAAACCAAACACCCGCTCAAATTCTCGACGGCGCCGCGTTATCGAAACGCCTGCGTGCCGAATTCAAAATCCGTGCCGATGAACTCGCTCTGCAAGGGACTCGCCCTGGTCTGGCGGTCATCTTGGTTGGGGAAAATCCGGCATCCCAGGTTTATGTTCGCAATAAGATTAAAGCCTGTCACGAAGCCGGTATGGTTTCGTTCGATTTTCCGTTTCCGGCCGATGTCTCGCCGAAACAGGTGTTCGACAAGATTGCTGAGTTGAATCAGGATCCGGCGGTACACGGGATTCTGGTGCAGTTGCCGTTGCCGCCGCAGTTTGATGAGGCCGAAGTGCTGGCAGCGATTCGCCCGGAAAAAGATGTGGATGGTTTCCATGCGGCCAACGTAGGTGCCCTGATGCAAGGGGATCCGCGTTTCATTCCCTGTACCCCGTATGGCGTGATGAAACTGTTGGCAGAAACCGGCGTTGATCTCAATGGCAAGGAAGCCGTGGTGATCGGTCGTTCCAATATTGTCGGTAAGCCGATGGCGATGCTATTACTGCATGCCGGTTGCACCGTTACTGTCTGTCACTCCCGCACGAAGGATCTATCCGCGCATACCCGTCGTGCCGATGTTCTTGTCGCGGCGATTGGTAAGCCGAAGTTTGTCACTGCCGATATGGTGAAACCGGGTGCTTTGGTCATCGACGTCGGTATTAACCGCCTGCCGCCGGAAGCCGGTGGCGGCTTGTGTGGTGACGTGGATTTCGAAGCCGTCAAACCAATTGCCGGCGCTATTACACCGGTGCCGGGTGGTGTGGGTCCGATGACTATTGCCATGCTGTTGGCGAATACGCTGACGTCGGCAGAACGCTTCGCGGAAGGAACCGTGAAATGAGTGCGGACAAGA
>CAYLWV010000036.1:8245-10107 GCA_964387485.1 uncultured Dechloromonas sp.
GTGCTGGGTGTACCGGTGCAATCCAAAGCGTTGTCGGGTGTGGATTCGCTGCACTCGATCGTGCAGATGCCGAAGGGCATTCCTGTGGCGACCTTTGCGATTGGAGAAGCCGGTGCTGCCAATGCTGCATTGTTCGCTGTTGCCATGCTGGCGAATCACGATGCCGCGTTGAATGAGCGCCTGCAGCAGTTCCGCCAGCAGCAGTCGGCCAAAGTGCTGGCCATGAAATTGCCGGAAGTCTGATGAACACGACATTGATCCCCGCGCCCGCAACATTGGGTATGCTCGGTGGCGGCCAACTTGGCCGCTATTTCGTTATGGCTGCCCACGAACTGGGCTATCAGGTCTGGGTACTGGACCCGGATCAGGATAGTCCGGCCGGTCGAATTGCTGATCGTCATTTGTGTGCCGCCTATGATGATGCCGCTGCCTTGGCCGAACTGGCAGCGGGTTGTGCGGCGGTAACGACCGAGTTTGAAAACGTACCCGCCGAAACCCTGGCTGTGTTGTCTGAGCAACTGCCGGTGCATCCATCTGCCGCAGCGGTGTCTGTGTGCCAGGATCGTATTGCTGAAAAGACCTTCCTGAAGGTTCATGGCTTGCCGCATGGCCCATTCATAGAAATCAACTCGCTAGAAGATTTACGTCAGGCGTCATCGCAGCTTTTCCCTGGCATTCTGAAAGCCGCGCGTCTGGGCTACGATGGCAAAGGGCAGGCGGTCGTTGAAGACCGTGCGGCTGCCGAAAAGGCCTGGGTTGAACTAGGTAGCGTGCGTTGCATTCTAGAAGCGAAGCTGCCGCTAGATTATGAGATTTCCGTGGTGCTGGCGCGAGGTCAGGATGGTGCAGTGAAGGCATTCCCCTCGGCCGAGAATCGCCACACGCGCGGTATCCTTGATGTGAGCATTGTGCCGGCCTGGGGTTCTAGTTGCCTGGCAGACACGGCCTGTGAAGTGGCGGAGAAACTAGCTGGTTGCTTGGGCTATGTGGGTACGCTTGGCGTTGAGTTCTTTGTCACACGCGGCCAGCTGGTCGTCAATGAAATGGCGCCGCGCCCGCACAATAGCGGTCACTACACCATTGATGCCTGCGCGACTAATCAGTTTCAGCAGCAGGTGCGTGCCCTGTGCGGTTTGCCGCTTGGCGATAGTCGTGCACATTCGGCGGCGGTGATGGTTAATCTGCTGGGCGATCTTTGGTTCGATGGTGATCTGCAACGTGAACCGGATTGGGCCTCGCTGCTGGCCATACCAGGGCTTTGCCTGCATCTCTATGGCAAACAGTCGCCGCGCCCCGGTCGCAAGATGGGCCACCTGACGGTTGTCGGATCAGACGCCAAACAGGTCTACGAACAGGCCATGCGGGCACGCAACATCCTGGGGCTGCCCGATGCCTGAGATCGCATCGGGTCAATCGACAGAATCGATTGACCGCGCCGTCGCATTGCTGAATGCCGGTCACTTGATCGGCTTGCCGACAGAAACGGTGTACGGTCTGGCAGCCGATGCGGACAATCCGGAAGCGGTGGCCGCAATTTTTACAGCCAAGGGTCGGCCAGCGGATCACCCGCTGATCGTGCACCTAGGTGCCGATGATCTGTTGAGCGCGTATGCGACCGATATTCCCGATGCCGCCTGGGCGCTGGCCGAAGCCTTCTGGCCGGGCCCGTTGACGCTGATCCTGAAAAAAGCACCCGGTGTGCCGGACATTGTGACCGGTGGGCAGGACACCGTTGGCATTCGTATTCCCGGACATCCGGTGGCATTGACGCTGTTGCGTGCACTGGCAGAGTCGCGGCGTCAAGCCGGGAAATCGGGCGGCGGTCTCGCAGCGCCGTCGGCCAACCGGTTTGGCCGGATCAG
>CAYLWV010000036.1:10207-15955 GCA_964387485.1 uncultured Dechloromonas sp.
GGAAATCGGGCGGCGGTCTCGCAGCGCCGTCGGCCAACCGGTTTGGCCGGATCAGCCCGACCTCGGCACAACACGTGGCCGATGAGCTGGGAGATGCGGTAGCGTTGATTCTGGATGGTGGCGATTGCCGGGTAGGCATTGAATCGACCATCGTTGATCTGTCGCGTGGCGTACCGGTGATCTTGCGACCGGGCGCCATCAGCGCCGAGCAGTTGGCTCTGGTACTGGGTGAGGCGATTGGCACCAGGGCTTCAATGACAGAGGATGTGCCACGGGTGTCCGGTTCGCTGGCATCGCACTATGCACCGCAAACACCGATGCAGATCGTGGCTAGTGATGTTATCGAACGCGCTCTGCAAGGGACGGATCGCTGTGCAGCCATCGTACGGATGGGCGTCGATCTGGAGGCGTCGCTGCTACAGCGCCCGGATGTCATTGTGCTGGCCGATCAGCCGGCTGCGTATGCGCACGCTTTCTATCGCGTACTACGTGAACTCGATGCCCGGGGTTATGCCCGAATTCTGGTGCAGGCATTGCCGGAAGGCACGGATTGGCTGGCGGTGCAGGATCGCCTCGGGCGCGCAGCCCATCGCGACTGAGATCAGGTCAGTCGCGTTCGGTCGGGCTCGCCAGTGTTTTCAGTGCCGCGACCTGGTCCAGCAAGGGTTGCGGTATGGCCGCTGGATTGGCGATCAGCCGTTTGATCAACGCCACATTCTGATCAAAATCGGCAGTTTCGGGCCAGCCGGGTATGGGCGGTGTGCCGCCGTCTTCCGCAGGGAAGACGGTGATCGCTTCTCCATGGCAGAAGCCCAGCAATTCAGGACGCCGCTTCGGGTTGGCAAAAGGCTCGCCCTCCGTGCCGCGCAGGAGCATGGCGGTGGTCTGTTGTTGCTTGAGCAGCGTGCTCATGCGGATCAGGTATTCCGGGTGCGTGACATTAACGACGCGAATCGAGTGGCCGGGGCAGGGATCCAGCAACTTACATAGGGTATGCGCCGGATTGCGCAACCCCAGTCGGCTGCGCAGTGCCAGGAGACGATTCAGTGCCGGGTTGAGCAGTTCAATATCCGCCAGCGCCATACGGTTGTCTGCCAGATCTCGGTTGACGTCCTCAAGTGAGGTTGCAGCATTGATGCCACAGGCGTTGAATAGCGGAAACGGATTTTCTCGATTGGCGAAATCATGCCGGCCATGAATCAGTACCGATAGGCCGGCATCACGTAACATGAATGCCAACATCGGGAGCAGATTGGGCTGGCGACGTACGCCGTTATAGGTCGGTAGCACGACCAGCGGACGCTCAGGCACGGCGATGTGGTGTGTGGTTGCTTGCATGGCTTTGCAGAACCCCTGGAGCTCCTCATCGGATTCCCCCTTGATTCTGAGCGAGAGCAGAATAGCGCCCAGTTCCAGATCAGGTACATCGCCATTCAGCATGGCGGCAAACAATTGCTCGGCATCCGCCATTGGGAGATCGCGGGCGCCTTTGGCCCCACGTCCGATCTCTTTGATGAGTGCAGGTAATTGCAGCATGAGCATGTCAGGGAATCAGCCAGAAAGCAGCGACAGCAACCAGTGTGGGACCCAGGGCCGCGAGAAAGAGTCCGGGTGCGCCGATGGATTTTTCGGCAAAGCAATCCTTGAGCAGGGCATAACCTGCCGGGTTCGGGGCGTTGGCAATGACCGTGAGGCCACCACCGGTGACCGCACCCGTCACCAGCGCATATTTGAATGCGGCATCCGTACCTTCGACCAGGCTGCCCAGATAGGTAATGGCGGCGTTATCCGTAATCGCCGTTAGGCCTGTTGAAATGAAGTAAAGCACAGTCGGTGACAGACCGGCCAGCAGATCCTGCAACCACCAGGCCTGTAGGCCGCCCAGAACCACCAGGCCGCCGAGGAAGAAGGCCACCAGTAGTGCTTCACGTAATAACAGGCGTGACTGGTAATGCGGATAGGCCGCGGTGTACCCCAGGAAAAATAGGAATAGCCCCATAAAGACCACGGGATGGTGATGGAAGATGACGGCAGTCGCGAGGAATGCCGTATGAATGAGGGTCACGCTCAACGGGATCGATGGTTCGTTGCTGTGCTCTGCGGTGGAGATGGGTAATGCGCTGAGATATTTGCGACCGATCAGGGTGAGTACGACAGCATTCAGTGCGACAGCCATTACGGCGCGCCAACCAATCTGGCTGATCATGAACTGAATATCCCAACCCCATTTGCTGGCCACCATCAGTACCGGGGGGGCTGCAAACGGCGTCAGTGTGCCGCCAATCGATACGTTGACGAACAGTACACCAACGACGGCATATTTAAAGCGTTCAGGCAGATCGTGGCGCATGAACTGATCCCGCATCAGCAAGGCACCCAGCGTCATGGCGGCCGGTTCAGTAATGAAGGAACCCATGAGCGGAATAAACGACATCGTTACCACAAAGCGTGCCGTGACCGGGTCGAGCGGCAAGAGGCGGGCAAGGGCGTTGTTGATGGATCGGGCAGCCTCTACCAAGGGGCGGCTGGCAGCCATGACCATCAATACAAAAACCAGTAGCGGTTCGGCGTAGTTTCGGGTATCCAGGTACTCGATGGCCTGATTGGGGGTTTTGATAAACGCCATCACGAGGATGAGCAGGGCGGCCCAGACGCCGAATACGACCTCAACTTCGCCCAGTAGGTGAAACAGCCCGGCATGACGCGGGTGCGTGTGGGCAAGATGCTGAAATTGACTGGCCGTAAAGGTATGGACGAGTGCCAGACCGAAAATCAGTGTGGCAATCAGTTCGATGACGCTGGGGGAGACCATGGCTGGCTTTCTTATGAGACTGAGTTAGTTGCGGGTCGGCGAGATGGTGAACTTTTCTAGACCGGGCAGAGCTTGCAGGCTCTGTGCCAGTCCGTTGATATCGCTGTGATTGCGCGGGCCGGTCGTTGCGGTAAATGCGCAGTACTGATGATTACGGGTCAGGCTGATGCTGACGGTGTCCTGGCGCAGATAGAACCCGAATTGCGCAGTCAGTGACAATAACGCGGTATTGTCCGGGCGGGCGTCGGTGGCAAAGCAAAGTTCAAAGTAATAGCGTTTCTGTTTGGGGAGCCAGCGTTCGATCTGCAGAATGATGCTCATGCTGAAGGCGCAGAGGAAGGCTAGGGCAATGGCAGTTAGATATAAGCCCAGGCCGATGAGGATGCCGATGGCTGCAGCGGCCCAGATGGAGGCCGCCGTCGAGAGGCCGGAGACCGAACGACCTTCGCGGATAATGACACCGGCACCGAGGAAACCAATACCGGTCACAATGCCCTGCATGACGCGAGAAGGGCCGTCGGCAGTAATGGCTGTAACATGCTGACCGCCGAACCAGAGTTCGGGGTAGCCGAACACCGCCGTAATGCCGGCCGAGGCCATGCAGACCAGAGAAAAGGTCCGCATGCCGGCGGCACGACCGTGATACGAGCGTTCATAGCCGACCAGCATGCCCAGCAGCATGGCACCAAACAGATGCAGCAACAGTGTGATATTCCCCTGTAAAGCCGCAGGAGACCAGAAGCTCAGCAGGGTCGGCGTGTCTGTTAGATGCATGTCAGTTTGCTAAATGGTCTGATAAATCGGCTAGAAAGAAAACGAAAGTGTTTGCGTGCGCTGCAGCATATAATGCTTACTTCTTTGATTATACGGCCCTTATCATGGATTTAACGGCATTGGACCTCTCGCGGATTCAGTTCGCGTTTGTGGTCACCTTTCACATTATCTTTCCATCTTTCACGATTGGCCTAGCCGCCTGGCTGGCGGTGCTCGAATGGCGGCATCAGGCAACCGGTAACCCGGTTTACCGGACGCTGTTTGATTTCTGGGTCAAGATCTTTGCCGTTTCATTTGGTATGGGTGTGGTCTCCGGCATCGTGATGGCTTTCCAGTTCGGGACCAACTGGAGCGTACTGAGTGAAAAAACCGGGCCGATCCAGGGGCCGCTGCTGGGCTATGAGTCGTTTACCGCGTTCATCCTGGAAGCCACTTTCCTCGGCGTGGTGCTCTTTGGCCGTAAGCGCGTATCGCCACGAGCCTTTCTGATGTCGTGTGTGCTGGTTGCACTGGGCACCACGCTTTCTTCCTTCTGGATTCTGGCTAACAACAGCTGGATGCAGGTGCCGGTGGGGCATGCCATTGATGCCGCCGGACGCATTGTGCCAACGGACTGGCGCGAGATTATCGGTGGTCATGTCTTCCTGACCCGCTGGCTGCATATGCTGCTGGCGGCCTATCTGACGACCGCGACGGTGGTTTCCGCCACCGGCGCCTGGTATCTCCTCAAAGGCATTCACCAGGCGACAGCGCGTGCCATGCTGATCTGGGGCATGGGCCTGATGGCCGTGTTTACGCCGATCCAGATAGGTTTTGGTCACCTGGCTGGGGAAATCATCCGGGATTATCAACCCGCTAAATTTGCTGCGGTTGAAGGCCGCTGGGAAAGCGGCACCCGTGCACCGTTGGTTGTTGCCGCCTGGCCGGATAACAAGGCGGAAAAGAACAGCTTTGAAATCAGCATTCCGGTATTAGGCAGCATGGTGGATTCGGGGAATCCGGATTCCTATCAGCGTGGGATCAAGGATATCCCTGCCGATGAGCGTGCGCCGTTTTTGGTGCCATTCTATGGGTTCCGCATTATGGTCGGTTTGTCACTGCTGATGCTCTTTATCGGTTGGTATGGCAGCTGGCATAACTATCGCCACAGTATTGAGCGTTCACGCTGGTTCCTGCATCTCACAGCGATTTCGTTCCCGATTGGCTGGATCTGTGTGATGGCCGGCTGGTACACCGCAGAAGTCGGCCGTCAACCTTGGGTGGTGACCGGGCTTCTGCGTACTTCGGATGCTGTAACGCCCTCGTTGACCTTTAACCATGCGCTCACCAGCCTGATCCTCTATGTATCGGTCTATCTGATTGTTTACGGTTTCGGTGTGCGCTATCTGTGGAATCTGTTCAAGCAAGGGCCGTCGGAAACCGGCCTGTCGACCAAGGAGGCCGTATGACTCTGGAATCCATGAGCCCCTGGCTCCCTTATTTCTGGGCAGGGCTGATTGCCTTTTCGATTCTTGTGTACATCATCGTGGATGGTTATGACTTTGGCGCAGCCATGCTCTTTGCCACGGCTAAGACGGAGGAAGAACGCAATACGGTGATTGGTGCGATTGCACCGTTCTGGGATGGCAACGAAACCTGGCTGATCATTGTGGGGGCCTGTCTCTTTGGGGCGTTCCCGGCTATTTATGCGATTTTCCTCTCGGCCTTCTACTTGCCGGTCGTGTTGTTGCTGATCGGTCTGATTTTCCGCGGTGTGGCGTTTGAATACCGTGAGCAAGCACTCAAGGCACGCGGACTATGGGAATGGGGTTTCGTCATTGGTTCAGCAGTGGCAACGATTGTGCAGGGCGCTGCAATCGGGACTCTCATCATGGGCCTGCCGATTGATGGCACCACCTACGTGGGTAACGGTTGGGATTGGCTGGCGCCGTTCCCCGTGCTCTGTGGTCTGGGCCTGATGGTCGGCTACAGCATGCTGGGTGCCGGTTGGCTAATCCTGAAAACCGAAGGCGTTGTCGCCACACGTGCTCGCGCCCAACTGCGCGGCCTGTCGGTCGCTTTCTGTATCTTTGTGCTGGTGGCTTTCCTGATCACGCAGGGGGTCGACCTACCGGTGCGTCATGCCTGGGAAAAGGCACCACTCTGGCACTGGCTTGTGCCGG
>CAYLWV010000037.1:0-15315 GCA_964387485.1 uncultured Dechloromonas sp.
GCGAATACGTGAGCCAGAAGTTACAAAAGGTCACGCGCCATTTCGATCACGTCATCGATATGCACGTTGTATTGAGCGTCGAGAAGCTGAACCAGAAGGCCGAAGTCACCCTGCATGTACCAGGTAAGGATATCTTTGTCGAAAGCATCGATCCCAATCTGTATGCCGCGGTGGATGATCTGACCGACAAGCTGGATCGTCAGGTTCAGAAATACAAGCAGAAGATTCAGGATCATGGTCGCGGCCACAGCGTCGCCAGCCATCTCGAATAACCCTCACTAAGAACAGCGGGCACCGGTTCGGTGCCCGCGTTTCATTCCATGAACGCCATTGCCCAACTACTCACCACAGACGCCATTGTCCTGACAGCGCAGCCCGCTACCAAGGAAGCGTTGTTCGAACAAGCCGCTGCCGCGCTCGGCCTGCGACTCGGTATGAACAGCACCGCCATTTTGGACTGTCTGCAAATGCGTGAGCAGCTCGGCTCCACGGGGCTGGGGCAGGGCGTGGGCATCCCGCATGGTCGTGTCAAAGGTCTCCGCCAGGTCACCGGCATGTTCTACCGCCTGAGCAAACCGATTCCGTTCGACGCCCCCGATCATCGTCCAGTCGATCTGATCTTTTTCCTGCTGGTGCCGGAACAGAGCACCGAAGAACATTTGCAACTGCTGTCCGAACTGGCCCAGGGCTTCTCGGATCCCGATTTTCGCGAGCAGTTGCGCAGCAGTACCGAAGCTGATGTCGTGCTCAGCCTCTTTGCACACCAGAACAGCTGATTGAACGACACACCATGAAAGAGCTCACCGTCGCCCAGCTGTTTGACGCCTACAAAGATCGACTGGCGCTCAGCTGGGTTGGCAGCATCGGCTGCAACCGCAGCATCCGTCTTTTAGAGACCGATGCCTACGGTTCAGACATCGTTGGTCACCTCAACATCATCCACCCCGAACGGCTTCAAGTCGTTGGTTCGGCGGAACAGAAATGGGCGCTGCGGACCCGCGCCCAGCGCCGTCAATCGGTATTTGAAGATCTCTGTCAGGCAGCGCCGCCCGCTATTATCGTCGCGGACAATCTGCCGGTGCTCGACGAACTCCGCGATGCCTGTGAAAAAACCGGGACGCCATTATTTTCTTCGACGCACTCTTGTTCGGTGGTGATTGATCAACTGCGTCACTACCTCGCCAGAAAGCTCGGCACCAGCACCAACCTGCACGGTGTATTCATGGACGTGCTTGGCATGGGCGTGATGATCACCGGCGACTCTGGTTCTGGAAAAAGCGAGCTCGCACTGGAACTCATCTCCCGTGGTCATGGCCTGGTAGCCGATGACGTGGTCGAACTGACCCGCGTAGCACCCAATGTGATTTTTGGCAGCTGCCCCGGTATTCTGCGTGACTTTCTGGAAGTACGCGGCCTTGGCTTGCTCAACATCCGCACCATTTTCGGTGAGACCGCCTCACGCCGCAAAATGCGGCTCAAGCTCATTGTTCACCTGCACCGCCAGCAACCCGGTGTTGATACACCGCGTCTGCCATTTGAAGCACAGACGCAGGAAGTCCTGGGCGTCAACATCCGCAAAGTGAACATTCCGGTGGCTGCCGGCCGTAACTTGGCCGTGCTGCTGGAAGCAGCGGTCCGTAATACGATTCTGCAGTTCCGCGGTATCGATAGCCTCAACGAATTCATTACGCGTCAGCAGGAAGAGGTCCTTGCCCAGGAAGCCCTGACTGCCAAAAATGCGCAGCGTGCCCTGGCTCTAGATCCCACACATACCATCCAACCGGGCGACATCGACGACCCGTCGATCTAACGCTTAAGCGGTCGTAGGGCGAACCCCGAAATTAATCACCTGCGGCGCATCGCTTGATGCGGGTGTCTCACAACTGTCGCTGTCATATGACTCGCTGTCAAAAGCGATATCGCCACCACCCGCCGCTTCCGGGTCGCCCAACTGCAGCCCCTCGAAATCAAACAGATTGCGATCAGCCAGATGTGAAGGCACCACGTTCTGAATGGCCGTCATCACGGATTCAGTACGCCCCGGATAACGCCGGTCCCAATCGGCCATCATCTCGCGCACCTTCTGCCGCTGCAGGTTCTCCTGCGTGCCACACAGATTGCAAGGAATAATCGGGAAACCCACACCGCGTGCATAACGGGCGATATCTTCTTCCGATACATAGGCGAGCGGACGAATCACCATGTAGTCACCATTGTCCGTCACCAGCTTGGGCGGCATAGCCTTGAGTTTGCCGCCGAATAACATGTTCAGAAATAACGTATGGACGATGTCATCACGATGATGACCGAGGGCAATCTTGTTGGCGCCCAGCTCTTTGGCGGTTTTGTAGATAATGCCGCGACGCAGACGCGAACACAGCGAACAGGTAGTCTTACCTTCCGGCACCTTCTGTTTGACGATGGAGTAAGTATCCTGCGTCACGATCCGATGCTCTACCCCCAGCTTGGCCAGATAGTTGGGTAGTACATCGGCCGGAAACCCGGGCTGCTTCTGATCCAGATTCATCGCAATAATGCGGAAATCTATCGGTGCACGCTTACGCAGGGCAAGCAGCACATCCAGCAGGGTATAGGAGTCCTTCCCTCCGGACAAACAAACCATGACGGTGTCGCCGTCTTCGATCATCTTGTAATCACCGATGGCCTTACCCACCCGGTTTTCGATGAAGCGGCGGAGTTTCTGAATGGTTTGGGAGAGTTCTTCGTTGGTTTGTTGCATCATAGTCTTAAGTTGCCAGATGGGCGCTACGGCCCCCGTCTACATTGATGACCTGCCCCGTAATGTACGGCGCATCATGAATCAGAAAACGCACCGTGCGTGCAATATCTGCCGGTGAGCCCGCCCGCTTGAGCAGCGTGTGCTGCACGATGGCCTGTCGTTCCGCATCCGGGAACTGACCATCTTCCGGCCAAAGAATGGGACCCGGCGCCACGGCATTGACCCGCACGGCCGGCGCCAGTTCAATGGCCAGCGCCCGCGTCAGTGTCAATAACGCACCCTTGGCCGCAGCGTAAAGCGGATACCCGGCGAGCGGCCGCTCTGCATGAATATCCGTAATATTCACAATCGAGCCGGCGGCGTCCCGCAGATAAGGTGCCGCAGCCTGCGCCAGAAACAGTGGTGCCTTGAAATTACTGCCCACCAGATCATGCCAGTCTACTTCGGTAATCTGACCCAGCGGTGTCGGAAAGAAAGATGAGGCATTACACACCAGCGCATCGAGACGGCCGAAATGCCGGGCGACCGACTCCACCATCGGCGCAATAGCGGGGGTATCCAGCAAATCTGCCGACACCACCATCGCCGAGCCCGGCCGCTGCGCATTGAGCTGCACAGCCAGGGCCTCCGCATCCAGAACCGATTGACGGGCATGCAACGCCACCCGTGCGCCCGAAGCATGCAACATCATGGCAATCGTGGCACCCACACGACGTGCTGCTCCCGTGATTAAGATCACCGGCACAGGCATCTCGGACAAAGTAGTTGTCTTGGGCATGACGCGTATTGTCGCATGCGCTATCCTCCTGCTCTACTGCCATTTATCTGTTATCGCCATGAGCCTGCCCCCGATCATTCAGCCTGCCACGCCCCGTGGCCAGGATCCGCTGCCACAACCAGACGCTGAAGCACAAAGCTTCAGCCAGGCACTCTCCGAAAAGATTGTCGCGGCGATTGAGGCAGCCGGCGGTTGGATCCCCTTTTCCGAATTTATGTCACTCGCCCTGTACGCACCGGGCCTCGGGTACTACAGTGGTGGCGCCCATAAATTCGGGGCGGCGGGTGACTTCGTGACCGGCCCGGAAATGACGCCGCTGTTCGGACAAACCCTGGCGCGCACGATTGCCCCCCTGCTGGCTGCCAGCCATCCCATCCTGACGGAAGCCGGCGCAGGCACCGGCAAATTGGCCGCAGATCTGCTGCAAGCGCTGGAGGCCATGGATGCACTGCCCGAGCGCTATAATATTCTGGAACTCTCGGCAGAACTCGCAGCACGACAACGCACGCACCTGGCGGCCACCGTACCCCACCTGCTCAACCGGGTCACCTGGTTGCAAACCCTGCCGGAGCAGCTGGACGGTGTCATCATCGGTAACGAGGTCCTTGATGCCATGCCGGTAGAACTGGTGCACTGGCAAGCCGGGCAGGGCCAACGACTCGGCGTCAGCGTCAAGACCACTGAAGGCGGCATTCGTTTTGTCACCACGGCGGGCGACACCAGCCCGGAACGCGCCGAACACATCCGCGCCCTCGCGGACAAATACCAGTGGCCCGATGACTACACCACTGAGATCCCCGAAGCTGGCCCTGCCTGGATCACCACGCTGGCACAACGACTCCGCCACGGCGCTTTACTGCTCATTGACTACGGTTTTCCCCGCCACGAGTTCTATCACCATGAACGCACTGGCGGCACGCTCATGTGCCACTACCGACACCGCGCCCATCCCGACCCGTTCTATTGGCCCGGTCTGCAGGACATCACTGCGCATGTCGATTTTACGGCCATTGCCGAAGCAGGTTTCGATGCAGGGATGGAGGTCGCCGGCTACTGCACCCAGGCTGGCTGGCTCATGGATGCCGGACTCCTTGATCTGCTGGCGGCGCTACAACCTGTGGATTACACACAGGCCGACGCCCAGTGGGTACGAACACAGCATGCGGTACAAACCCTGCTGTCTCCCGCCGAGATGGGCGAGTTTTTCAAGGTCATTTTGCTCACCCGTGGCTTGCCCGCTGATCTCCGTATTCCGGGATTTGTGCGCAGTGATCGCTCGCACACCTTATAGGCATCACGCCTCAGCTCTTTCATACGGAAAAACATTGTCATGACATCTCCCAGTCTGCGGCAATATAAACACGGTCTTTACTTACTGACCTGCGTTTGCGGCCTCATCGACATTACGTGCTTCATGGTGCTGAATGGTGTATTTGCCGAAATGATGACCGGTAATCTCATGATGGCATCCATCAGCGTTGGCACCCTACATCCCCTTGATAGCACTGGTAAGTTTGTGCGAGCGATTGTTGCCTTCATCATTGGCCTGGTGATCGGTACCCTCGTCCTCAAACATGTCACACATCGCAAACAGGCTGTGGCGGGGTACGCTCTCGTCTGGTGCATGCTTGCTTTTGCACTCGCTCTCCCTTTGGTTGATTCTGCATTAGCATCCGAGAATCACGGCAGAGCACTGGTCGGATTGCTGTGCATTGCCATGGGGATTCACTGCGCTATCGTGCGCATTCACGGTCTCCCTGATTTGGCCACTAACCTAATGACCATGACGCTCACAGCCTTTGTCTCTGAAACGATTCTGCTCGGCCGTGCACATCAACGCTGGCGGCGACGACTGCTATCGATCGGCCTCTTTGTGGCCAGCGGTACGCTCTGCGCAGTACTCGTGACGACAGTTAACCCTTATGCTGGTCTAGTCTTAGCGTTGCTCCTGCTAACGCTGGCGATTCCTTGTCTTGCCAACGAAAAACCAGCACACGACCACTGAGACCAACTCAAGCAAGACCCGCTAACGCTCGCGTTAAATCACCGGCACCGATCTCTTTACAACCCGAGGCGTTCTGCCCCGCCCATAAGGGTGAAAAATCGCTGCACCCCACACGCTCTGCAGCAGCCCGGAGAGGTGCTAATGCCGCCGTCGCAGCAGGGAAAGGCGGGGCCTGCTCGCATATCGGGCCGATCTCTTGCATCACTCGGTTCATAATGCCGCGCGCAGGACGCCCGGAGAAAACATTCGTGAGCGCAGTCCTGCGTGCCTGATCACTCTTCAAGGCCTGACGATGTACCGCACTAGTCGCCGCCTCCGGACACAACAAATACGCGGTACCAATCTGCGCAGCAACGGCACCCAGACTTAATGCCGCACGCACACCCTCGGCATCGGCAATGCCCCCCGCTGCAATAACCGGCAACTGCACAGATTGAACAATCTGTGGCAGTAAAGCTAACGTGCCCATTTGGGTACTGATGTCTTCTGACAAAAACATGCCGCGATGGCCTCCTGCCTCCAGGCCCTGCGCAATGATAGCGTCCACGCCGTGCGCTTCAAGCCACAATGCTTCATCAAGCGTCGTTGCAGAAGATATGATCTTCACACCGGCACGGCGGATCATCGACACCAACTCGGGGGCAGGTAAACCAAAATGAAAACTCACCACCGTTGGCCGATAGGCGCATACCAGCGCCGCCATCTCTTGATTAAACGGTGTACGCCCAGGACCAGCACTGCCGCTGTCGGATTCAATGGCCCACTCATCGTAATATGGCTGTAGCCGTTGCTGCCATAACGTTAATTGTGCCGCTGTCGGCAGAACAGGTTTGTGGCAAAAGAAATTGAGATTAATGGCGCTGACATCAGCCGCCTGAATCAGCTCAAGCTCTGCACGCAATGCCCCTGCATCCAGCATCGCACACGGCAGAGAACCGAGTCCGCCCGCCCGGGATACAGCGATGGCCAATGCACTATTCTGCACACCAGCCATAGGGGCCTGAATGATCGGGAGACGAACGCCGAGAAGCGTTTGAAGATTACGTGAGTCAGCCATTCATCTGCTGTGTTGTTAACTCAACACTGCCGATAACCAGTCGTTCATGACGCTGGCCACATGATCCCAATCCCGTTCAAGCATCAGTCCATGGCCCATGCCGGGGAAAATCACCGGCTCGACGCCATAAATCTCTGCCGTATCACGCACCTGGTTGGCCGGGATGATGTGATCCAGCTCGGCGCCAATAATCAGTTTGGGTACCGGATTCAAGCGCTCGGGTTTAATGAGGTTGAACATGGTCATATCCCAAATCGCGCGTTGCGATTCCACCTGCGAAAGCATCAAATAGCGCTGTAAATCGGTCAAGGATGCCGGCTGCGCAAAAAGCGCGTCTTTGAGCGAATCAATATCGACAGGGCCACCGGTCATTAACTGGGACAGATTACCCAGCAGATCAGGACGCGACCAGATCATGGAAAGCGAGCTGGCCAACAGGCCTTTGGGGGGGACCGAACACATGAGCACGGCGGCAGGAAAGCTGGCTTGCTCCAGGCACTTCTGCACCACAAAGCCCCCCATGGAATGGCCGATGAGAATGGGCGGTTCACCCAGCTCCTCCACCACCTGCATGACATCGGCGACGTAGTGGTCAATGCCCCACTGACCCAGTAACTCATGGCCTTCGCTGCCGCCATGCCCCCGGACGGAAATAGCATGCGCCGGCCAACCGCGTTCGGCAAACCATTCGAGAAAGTGTTCCGACCAGACCCAAGCCGCCGTAAAGGCGCCGTGCACAAACAATAGCGGGGTACGGTGCCTACCCTTACTCGGGTAGCGGCTGATAACTTCGAGCGAGAGGGCTTCTTGATTTTGGAACAACGTAATTTCCTCAGACGAGATTCTGAATGGCTTCAATTCGCGCATCCCGGATCCGGGTGGCAATATGTTCCTGGGTTCTGACAGACAACGCGATAGCGCCCGCATCCACGCCAGCAGCAGCGGCTTGAATGACCTGCCATTCACGCACCACCGCAGCATCGGCACCCAGACACGGCAAGGTTGCGAGCAGGCTTTTAAAACGATCTGCTCGACGCAGGGCATCACAACGCTCCAGAACGTTGAGTCGATCTTCCGCGCTCAACGCAGCCGGCTGCATAAGTGGCGTGCGATGGCGCACGAGCAACAGGGCCAGATCACGGCAGTCCACGGGTAAGCGAAGCTTAGCCGACAACATGCTGACCACATCATCCGAGCAAGCCGCGAACCAGAGGGCAACTCGTGCCGACAAAGGTAAATTGGATGCTGCCGCACAGGTCAAAACACCGGGCATGGGCAACACGCCGGCAATCAAATCGGTATCGGCACCGCATGCATGCAGCACATGGAACATGCGTTCAGGCGCATCAGTCATCAGTCCTCGTGACAGCTCCTGCCAAACACGCTCGGCAACGAGATGCCGGGTTTCACCCGCCTGCACCATACCCAGCATGAGCTGCTGTGTCTCGGAGGCGACCGAGAAGTCTGGAAAACGCGCTGCAAAGCGGGCCAATCGCAAAATGCGCACGGGGTCTTCGGCAAAAGCCAAGCTGACATGACGCAATACACGCGCCGCGAGATCCTGCCGACCGTTGTAAGGATCAATCACGTTGCCATCGGCATCTTCAGCCATGGCGTTGATAGTCAGGTCCCGGCGGGCGAGATCATCTTCGAGCGTCACATCAGGCGCGGCGTAGCAACTGAAGCCATGATACCCATGCCCCGTCTTACGCTCGGTACGCGCCAGCGCATATTCGTCATGCGTCTGCGGATGCAGGAACACAGGAAAGTCTTTACCAACCGGGGTGTACCCAGCGGCGATCATCTGCTCTGGAGAGGCACCGACCACCACATAATCCCGATCACCCGGCGTGAGGCCGAGCAGGCGATCACGAACCGCACCACCGACCACATAGATGTTCACGACCTCAATGCCTCAGCCGTGGTGCGATTTGTAAAAGGCTTAGCGACCGGCGCGGCTGCGGTATTCCGCAAACTGGGCAGCGTCGCCGCTATCGAGCAGGTAGAGCGGTGCCACGGCTTCCAGCGGTTGCGGATTCCAGCCCGGCGGCACCTGGCAGCCGGCAGCGCAGATGCTGTCGATTTCCATCGAGCGAATATTGTCTGCTGACATTGGCGGATTGGGCAGCACCGACAGGAGCGCTGCCTGGAAATACGCCATGTGTTCCGACAGCGGAATGACACGACGCTTGTAGCCGATCACTTCACCCGTGTATTCGACGATTTCCTTGAGTGTGTAGACCTTGGGGCCGCACAGATCATAAGCCTGATTTTCCATGGCCGGATTGGTCAGCGCCTGCACAAAAGCGTTGGCGACGTCATCCACGGCCACCGGTTGGAAACGGGCATTGGCACAGCCCAGCGGCATGATCGGGAACGCCCGCAGCAGCTTGGCGAAAGTATTGATGAACGAATCACGGGCACCGAAGATCACCGACGGACGGAAGATGGTGGTCACCAGACCCGCACCAGTGACGATGGCTTCACCATCCGCTTTGGAGCGCAGGTACTCGGAGGGCGCCTTCTTACCGGCATGCAGGGCGCTCATGTGCAGCAGACGCTTCACGCCGGCCGCCTGGCAACCGGCGACAATCTTCTTGACCAATTCGACATGCGCTGCGGCAAATTGCTTGCCATAGGGCAGACCCGGATCACTGTGCAGCACACCGACCAGGTTAATCACGGCATCGGCGCCAACGGCCAGATGCGCCAGAACACTATCATCGTTGATATCGGCTTCGACCAGCGTCACGCTTGGCAGCATGGTGACGTCGCGATTCTTTTCATAGCGACGGGTCGGGATCGTGACATGCACACCAGCATCGACCAGTACACGGGCCAGATGACGGCCAACAAAACCGGTGCCACCAATGAGGAGAATTTTCTGGTTCTTCAGCATGAGTCTTCCTTGGTCAATCGTCTGATCAGTGATTAGTCGAGCAAAACGCCATTTTATGCCATTTCAGGGCAGTTCTGGCATCGAATCTTTGGCGGGGCGCGGGGCAATGGTCCCCAACATGATCTTGAGTGAGGGCGAATTGCCCGTCATGACCGTCTGGTAGAACACGGCATTACTCATGACCTTCTTCACGTAATCCCTTGTTTCGGAGAACGGGATCGTTTCGGCATAGATCGCACCTTCAAGCGGTTTCACGTCTCGCCACTTGCGGGCTCGCCCGGGGCCTGCGTTGTACGCAGCCGAAGCCAGCACCGGGTGGTTATCCAGACTTTCCAGCACCAGACGCATGTAGGTGGTGCCCAGCATGACATTGGTATCGGGGTCATGCAGATCGCCCGGCCCCAGCTTGACGCCGATCTTGTTGGCGACCCACTTGCCGGTGGACGGCATGACCTGCATGAGACCAGCGGCACCGACATTGGATTTGGCGTTGGTGACAAATCGGCTTTCCTGACGCATCAGCCCGTAGACCCAGGCTTTGTCCAGATTCTGGCGGTCTGAGTGCACCATGATCTTGTCGGCATGCGGCGTCGGGAAGCGCAATTTGTAGTTATGTTCTTCCTTCGTGCGGTCTGCGGCACTAATTGAACGGTCAATGATCTGATTCCGCTGCGCAATTTCGGCCGCGGCCAGCAACTGGCGGTCATTCATGCCGCGCAAAGCCCAACTCCATTCTTTAACCCCTTCGGGGCGCAGGTCGAGGCGATACAGTGCGAGCGCCCGACGAATGCCGGGCTGGCGTTCGACCTGACGGATTTCGTCTGAGGTGGCGGGTGATGCCTGTGTCGGCAGCTTGGCGCGACCGCCCAGTTCTTCGGTGGCCAGCACGCCATAGAAGTTAGGTTGTCCGGCGATCTTTTTGAACTGATCTTCTGCTGCGCTATCCCGTCCCTGCGCCTTGAAAGCACGACCCAGCCAGTACACCCATTCCGGGGAGCTGATCATCGGCTCAGGCATAGCTTCGATATCCTTACGGACCAGGCTCCAGTCCTGGGCACGCAGCGCAACCCGCACCCGCCAGGCCATAGCGTCATCAGGCAATAGCACCGTGCCACTTCTCTTCACGGCATCCAGTGCCTCAGGGCTTTGCTGAATGCCCAGCTGCCAACCAATGATGCCCCACACGTATTCCTGCTGGGCTTTATCGAGATTACTACCGTAGCGCTTCAGGGCGGATACGGCACTCGCAGGCTCATTGCGCGCCATACGCACCAGGGCCAACGTCGCCAATTCTTTCTGGGTATCATCGTTGGGCGTTCCAACCCGCTCCAAATAAATCACGGGTTTGCCGAGTACCGCATCCAGTCCACCGGCCGCATCATTCGCATTGATGCGCATGATGGACAGCGTCTGCCGGGCCATACCCAGCTTATTCATAGCCACCTGGCGGCGAGCCCGCAGCCAGCCATCGCTGGCCTTAAGCTCACCATTGGCCCACATAGCGTCAAACAGGGCCTGACAGGCATCTGGTGAATCGATCCCGGTATTCCACAAGACCCGTGCCTGATCCTTGGCAGCACTGTCGCCATTGTTCACGCGGGGCAGCAGGGCGTAGCACTGCACGTCCGGGTCCGGCTGCAACATCAGCACACCCTGCTGGGCTACCAGTATCCAGTTCCCCTGTTTGGCTTGGGCACGAATCCAGTCGGCCCGCAACAACTCGGCCGGACGTTCACCCTCATATTTCTTGAGGAAGGCCCGGATATCCGGACTATCGGTCATCAGCTGCGGCTTCAGCAACCACGACTCCACATAGGGCGCTAACTCGTGTTGCTTGAGCTGCGGATACAGCGCCTCGACTTTATTCAGTTGGCCATTTTTAACGGCATCGCGGGCGCTGAGATAGGCAGCATCCTGCGCGATTGCCAGCGAAGCCACGGCAAGAAGCCCGATACCGATTGCCCGCTTGAGCATCAAAGACACCATGGAAGGAGCGCAACACGCAGAGATCATCTTGAAAACCAGGCCATAAAAAATCGACTGCGGTATAAAACAACCGCAATATGTTAGTGTCCGGTCTATGTCGAACCCGCCGGATGAAAAATTCTATCGCAGTACGCTGCGTACGCGCATGAAAGCGTGGCGCCGCACACTCTCGGCAGATGATCATGCCATTTTTAGTCGTCGCATCTGCGACACCCTGGAACAGCATTTCCATCCGCCGGCATCACCGTTTGCCTTTTACTCGCCAATCACCAAAGAACCGGATATCACCCCGCTGATGCACGAGTGGTATGCCGCCGGTGTTGGGGTCTGCCTGCCGCGGGTCACGACTCCGTGCACGCCGTTGTCCTTTTATCTGTGGGATCCGAACATCCGGCCCACCCTGGATGAGGCCGGCATCGTGGCGCCACCTGCCGATCCGGCAAAACTGGTGACCCCAAAATACCTGTTCATTCCCTGCCTGGGCCTTGATAAAGCCGGTTATCGCCTGGGTTATGGCGGTGGTTATTACGACCGCACACTGCCATTATTACCAGGTGTTAAAACCATTGGCGTCCTGTTTTCAGGACAGCTGCTGGACGACATCCAACCGCAGCCGCACGATGTACCGCTCGATGGCTGGATTACCGAAGAAGGCTTGATGCTCTAGGCTGATTGGTGACGTTGTTATTCGTGCGTCGGGTTACCAACCGGGCGCTTAAGCAACACCGAAGTCACAACGGCCATCAATACGGCTTCACCCAATGCCAACAGCGCATCGGGCTGATCAAAGAGCGTGCTTTGCACCGTGAAGAAAGCCGTGTTCAGAACACGATTCAACGCTAACATGAGCAGCAGAGCCCACCAGAAACGCACCCCCTGCACACCACCGGAGCCCGGCACCCGCGGCAATACCCGGCAAAGGGCCCAGCCCAGCAACACCAGCGCACCGGCCAGCAGATACACGGTCAGTTCAAATGGCGAGAGCATAGGTCAGGCAGCGTCGCCGATCAGGCCAAAAACAGCTTGTAGGCCGGATTGTCGCGTTCATCACGATACGGATAACCCAGCCCCGCGAGGAACGCCTGAAACGCAGCCATATCTTCCGGCGGCACCTGAAAACCCACCAGCACACGACCAAAGTCGGCGCCATGATTACGATAGTGGAACAGGCTGATGTTCCAGCCGGCACTCATGTTTTCCAGAAACTTCATTAAAGCCCCCGGCCGTTCGGGAAACTCGAAGCGATAAATGAGTTCATGCAGCGCACCTGCCGCTTTGGGCGTATGGCCGCCGACCATGTACCGCACATGCAGCTTGGCCATTTCATCATCGGTCAGATCAAGTGCCGCATAACCCTCGGCCTGCAGTGTGGCAATAAGTGCGGCAACTTCAGCGCGCTTGGTCGTCTGAATCCCGACGAAGACATGGGCGGCACCCGGATCGTTGTAACGATAATTGAATTCGGTAATGCTGCGGTTACCGAGCAGCGAGAGGAATTTACGGTAAGCCCCCGGCTGCTCGGGCAGTGTCACGGCCAGAATGGCTTCGCGTTGTTCACCCAGCTCGGCGCGCTCGGCGACAAAACGTAAACGGTCAAAGTTCATATTGGCGCCCGAGGCCACGGCAACCAGGGTTTTACCCTGTGCGTCATTTTGCGCTGCCCAGGCTTTCATCCCGGCCACCGCCAGCGCACCGGCCGGTTCAAGTACCGAACGCGTATCTTCAAACACATCCTTGATGGCTGCGCAAATGGCATCGTTATCGACACGAACCATGTCGTCGACATAGGCTTCAGCAATCCGGAAACACTCGCCGCCCACCTGCTTCACGGCTGCGCCATCGGCAAACAACCCCACCTGATCCAGGCGCACGCTATGACCAGCAGCCAGTGACTGGGTCATGGCATCGGCATCGACGGCTTCTACGCCAATAATTTTGATTTCCGGGCGCACCAGTTTGACGGCTGCCGCCACACCGGCAATCAGGCCACCACCACCGACGCAGCAGAAAATAGCCTCTATAGGCTTGGGATGCTGGCGCATGATCTCCAGGCCCACGGTGCCTTGGCCGGCAATGACATCCGGATCATCAAAGGGATGCACAAAGGTGAACCCTTCTTCTTTTTCCAGGCGCCGAGCCTCGTTATAGGCATCATCAAAAGAGTCGCCGAACAGCACGACTTCGCCCCCGCGTGCGCGCACGGCATTGACCTTGATGCCTGGCGTGGTGGTGGGCATGACGATCACGGCACGGCACCCCAACTTCTGGGCCGACAAGGCCACACCCTGGGCATGGTTTCCGGCCGAGGCCGCGACCACACCGCGCTTGAGCGCATCCGCCGGCAGTTTGGCCATTTTGTTATAGGCTCCGCGCAGCTTGAACGAAAACACCGGTTGCTGGTCTTCTCGCTTGAAAAACACCTCATTGCCGATCCGGCGTGACAGATTGGGCGCATAGTCGAGCGGCGACTCAATTGCCACGTCATAAACCTCGGCGGCTTCAATACGGCGCAGATAGTCGGTTAACGGAAAAGGCCCTTCGGTTTTTGAGGTCATAGCAGGCGTGTGAAATCTTTGAAAAAGCGCACCAGAAAACGGTTCTGGCGCTGCTTTCCATTATACCGATGCGCTACAATATGCGTTCCGAAAATGGCCTAGGTACTGAGCTTTATTGGCCCCAATCGACCAGAAAAAATCATGAACGCACGCCTCCGCGAGATCCCCTACAACTACACCTCGTACTCCGACCGCGAAATCGTCATTCGCCTGCTCGGCCAGGAGAACTGGGCGATCCTCGATGCGTTGCGCAGCGAACGCGTAACCGGCCGCTCGGCCCGTATGCTGTACGAGGTCCTGGGTGACATCTGGGTCGTACAACGCAACCCGTATCTAGAAGACGACCTGCTGCAAAATCCGCAGCGCCAGACCGCGCTGATCTCGGCACTACGCCATCGCGTGGCCGAAATCGAAAAACGTCGTGACGGTAACGATAAAGTTGCCCAGCTGCTCAAGGCCACTTCCGAAACCATCAATCGTTTTGCCAAACATCTGGAAAGCACCGCGACCCGCCGGCGCAAGGTACTGCGGGCACTGACCAAGCACACCCGTAAAGACAATGTTGCCTTTGATGGTCTGGCCCGCGTATCGCACGTGACCGATGCCACCGACTGGCGCGTCGAGTACCCATTTGTGGTGCTCTATCCGGATACCGAAGCCGAAATCGGCCCACTGGTGCGCGACTGTATCAAACTCGGCCTGACCATCATTCCACGTGGGGGCGGCACCGGCTACACCGGTGGCGCCGTACCGCTGACTGCCGACTCGGTCGTCATTAATACGGAAAAACTGATCGACATTGCACCGGTCGAATTCGTCAACCTGCCAGGTGTGGATCATCCGGTGGGCACGGTACGCACAGGTGCCGGCGTAGTGACCAAGCGTGTGTCCGAAGCTGCCGAGCGTTCGGGCCTGGTCTTCGCCGTTGATCCGACATCGGCTGAGGCATCCTGCATCGGTGGCAACATCGCCATGAATGCCGGCGGAAAGAAAGCCGTGCTGTGGGGCACTGCGCTCGACAACCTGGCCTGGTGGAAGATGGTGACGCCGGACGGCAACTGGCTGGAAGTCGAACGCCTCGAGCACAATCTGGGCAAGATCCACGAACAGGAAACCGTGCGCTTCCGCCTGACGCGTTTTGATGCGACCGGCAAAAAGAAACTCGGCGAAGAAACTTTAGCGCTGCCTGGCGCTGCCTGCCGCAAGGTCGGCCTAGGTAAGGATGTGACCGACAAGTTCCTCGGTGGTGTGCCCGGCGTACAGAAAGAAGGTACCGACGGCATTATCGTGGCGGC
>CAYLWV010000038.1:0-9325 GCA_964387485.1 uncultured Dechloromonas sp.
TCCGCGGGCTCGAAGCCAAGGCCCGGTTAGAGCTGCGGACTCAGACTCCGTTGGTGACGAGGTCGACTCTCGGGGGGCCCACCAAACCAAAAACCACTAAGGCCCAAACACCTTAGTGGTTTTTTTACGTCTAACCTATCTATTCGGTACTATCAGCACAGGAAAACCAAGGAACATCAAATGCAGATCCTGTCTCTAGACCATCTTGTTCTAACCGTTCGTAATATAGACGCCTCTATCGAGTTCTATACAAAGGTTATGGGCATGCAGTTAACCGTCTTTGGAAGTGGTCGAAAAGCGCTTTCCTTTGGTGCCCAGAAGATTAATCTGCATCAATTCACAAAAGAATTTGATCCCAAAGCCCAAACCCCAACGCCTGGCTCTGCCGATCTATGCTTTTTGACCCACACCCCAATTGGTGAAGTGATCAAAGCGCTGCGAAATCATAATGTGGAGATTCTGGAGGGGCCCGTGCAGCGAACAGGGGCCAAAGGGCCCATCCTATCTGTTTACTTCAGAGATCCCGATCAGAACCTGATTGAGGTATCAAACCAGCTCGTTAGAAGCCCATAATCCGTTGGTACCGAGTTCGACTCTCGGTGGGGCCCACCAAATACAAAAGCCAACCTCTAACGGGGTTGGCTTTGTTACGTCTGGCACCACGTGCTCTGAAGATTAGTGCATCACGTAAGGCTTGATTAAAAGAAACAGCGCGGTCACCACCAACATCCCAGAGAACAAAGATCGCATTTTTTGCTCAGGCAACGCATGGGCGAGAGAAACACCTCGAGAAACGGTTGCCAATCCGCCGAGTGCAAGCGGAAACCCCACCGACCAGTCGACCGCGTCAGCCGCGTTGTAAGTGAATAAAGCAACGATGGCACAAGGTGTCACTAATGCCATGGATATGCTTTGAGCCAATGCCTGACGCTGACCGAATAAATAGGTCAGCATCGGTGTGGCCACCAGTCCGCCACCCACGCCCAAGAGCCCCATGCTCCCACCACCAAAACAGCCAACAAAGGGCATCCATTTCGGACTGACAATGCTGGTAGGCTTTTCAGAAAAGCGCCCGCTGCTCTTCCATCCCATCTGAATCCCCAGAATCAATAGGAATGAGGCGAATATGGCTCTGAGTGTGTCCTGATCTAAGTCAGTCGCGAATTCAGCGACAAAATAAGTTGTCAGCGAAGCAAGCAGCGCTGCATAAATTACCGATGGTAGCGGGATGGGATGCTTCCGGCTGTATTTCCACAGCCCGACGATTAATATCGGAACCATCATCGAAAGTGATGTGCCCTGCGCCAAGGCCTGACTCATGCCAAAGCCTAACGCCAAAACAGGCACCGCGATGATGCCGCCACCAATACCGAACAGCCCGCCAAATAACCCCAAGGCGGCTCCAAGAGCCATCAGGGAAAAAAGGTCGGCGAGCGAAGGTAATGACATGGCGTGGAGCTTTTAAGATTTGTCTACCGGAAAAGTCTACAATGAAAGTCATTAATACCCCACGCTTCCTGGAGAATCTTATGAAACGCATCTCTCTTTTCATCGTGACTCTGGCAGTTGCCTCTGGTGCAGCTTTGGCCGACAGTAATCTCAAGAGCGGCCTGGGCGGCGCTCTAGGTGGTGCTGGCGGTGCCGCCCTGGGCAATGCCATCGGCGGCAGCACAGGCGCTGTTGTTGGTGGCGCAGTGGGTGGCGCCACGGGTGCTGCCGTCACCACAAAAGGTAAAGGCAAAACCGGTGCGGTTGTCGGTGGCGCGGTGGGGGGAGGCGCTGGCGCTGCTGTGGGTAACAGCATGGGCGGCAGTACCGGTGCAGTGGTGGGTGCCGGGGTAGGTGGTGGCGCCGGCTCTGCACTCGGACGACAGTTGTCGAAGTAACCGTAACCCGGCGATCTATTCTGGTCGCCGCCACATCCAAACCAGGGTTACGCCCATCACGGTGACAACGGTGAGGATGCCCCACCTGGGCATATCTGACTGAATCAGAATCACAACGCTTAACGCCATCATAAGCGTCGCATAAACTTTGGCACGGCGGGATATAGCACCATTTTCTCGCCAGCGACTGATATGAGGCCCATAGCGATGGTGGTTCACGAGCCAACGCTCAAGTTGTGGCCATCCTTTACTGGCCGCCCACGCCGCCAGAATCATGAAGGGGACCGTGGGCAGACCGGGCACCACCACGCCAATCACGCCGAGCAGAACGGCGAACAGCGCTAAGAACCGCCACAGTAAGGTATTGATGCTCATCAATCCATAAACGGCAAGGGGTTCTTGGTGATGGCCACGCTCACCATGTACAGAAAGATCGCCAACGCGAGATACCAGGCTACTTGTCGCTGGCGAAGAGTTTTCCCGCGCCGAACAGCGATTGCAGCAACGAGCACGTAAGCCACTAACGCCACGATCTTTGCGAACAGCCAGGGTGTATGCAGCGGATTCATCGCCAAAAGAACGGCGAGCGAGACCCCGCATAGTAACAGGAGCGTATCCACGCCATGAATCAGCAGATTCCTGAGTCGTGTTGTTCGATACCGCCCATGAACAGCCAGATAACCCCGCCAGACAAATAAGACCAGACTAATCACCACCAGGGTGACATGGGTGTGCTTGAGCATGGCATAGAGCGCGGTAAAGCTCATCGGCCGTCATCCAATGTCCAGTTGGCCCAATCCACGCCCAGCAGCATAGCCACAGAGCCGATCATCGGTTCGATCACCTCTTTGAAGGCATCCAGGGCGTCATGATCGGCCAGAAAGCGCTGCCGCTCATTCCAGAGCACCCGGAAGGCCGGCACACGACGGCCATCGTCCAGAGCGTAGGCATCCATCAAGACACGATGCGGACCCCAGGCTTCATGTTGAAAGAATTCATTGATGGCCGTTTTTTCCAGCATCTGACGGAAAAATTCGTAATCCTGCTGATCAGCAAATTCTCGTTCGTCTGATGCGTTACCTCGCAATACGGTTCTCGCCGGGCCCAGCAACACGACAAGTGAAGCTTTGGCCAACACACGGGTCGCGGCTTCGAGCTGTTCGGCCGTCGGGTGATCAATACCTGCCGACTTTGCGAGTTGCAGGGCCTGTTCTGCGATGGGGGTTGCCATGGAATCTCCTGATAAGTTATCCATTATATGAGTGCATGTCGTTGATAGAGCAATCGCTATACAATCACGACATGGGAAATAAAAAAGTGAACTATGACTGCAGCAAGTGCCCAGGCTACTGCTGCACCTATCCGCGTATCGTCGTGACAGAGAAAGACATTGTCCGCCTGGCGAAACACTTTGACATGACGGTTGAAGCCGCTCGCTTACGCTACACGCGCCAGTACACGTTTCAATCGGATGATCCTGATGAATGCGTCAACGAACGCATTCTCAAGCATCGTAAAGACCATATCTATAAAACGTCCTGCATGTTCCTCGACCCGGAAGCGCGTCGCTGTACGATCTACGAAGGCCGCCCGGCGGTATGCCGGGAGTTTCCCAACGGCAAAAAGTGCGGTTACTACGGCTTTCTGAAATTTGAACGCAAACATCAGGACGACAAGGAATTCATTCCCAGCGCGTGACTGATCCGAGCAGGAGCACACGAGAACCGTATGAAGCCGGCCTGTCTGAGTGATTTGAGTGGCATTCACATTGGCCACTTTACGGATACACGACGCCCGACAGGCTGCACCGTGGTGCTTTGCCCGGAAGGAGCTACGGGTGGTGTCGCTGTTGTGGGCGCTGCGCCAGGCACCCGGGAAACCGATCTATTAGCCCCTGCCAACACAGTGCAAGCAGTACATGCCGTTGTACTGAGCGGTGGTAGTGCTTTCGGTCTGGATGCGGCCGGTGGCGTGATGCAATGGCTACATGAGCATGGCCATGGTCTTAGCGTTGGTCCTGTCCGTGTGCCGATTGTACCGGCCGCCGTGGTCTTTGATCTCTGGGTCGATGATTTCAGCCAACCCGACTGCGCCCATGGATCAGGGATTTACCCGGATGCTGCCGCTGGTTATCAAGCCTGCGTGAATGCCATGACCGATCCAGCGAGAGGGCTTGAACAGGGTAACATCGGTGCTGGCACTGGCGCCACGGTTGGCAAGCTCAACGGGCCAAACTGCGCTATGCGCGGTGGCATTGGCTGGGCGGCGCTCAACGTGAGCGGTATTACCATCAGCGCCATTGTGACCTGCAATGCCATTGGTGACATCATCAACCCGAACACGGGTGAAATTCTGGCAGGGGCACGACTCAACGCCGATTCACTCTCCTGCATCAACGCCATTGACGCCGAGCTGAACGGTTTATCATCTAGCGGATTACATGCCGGGAGCAACACCACCATTGGCGTCATCATGACTGACGCCAAGTTAGACAAGGCACAGGCGCAGCGATTGGCACAAGTCGGGCATGATGGTCTGGCAAGGACCATCCGCCCCGTGCATACCCCGATGGATGGCGATACGTTGTTTACACTGGCCACAGGCAACAACCCGACAGCCGTTGATCTGATGCAGCTGGCAACCGCTGCCGGCGAAGTCACGGCCATGGCCGTGACCAATGCTATCCGACACGCCAAAAGCTTAAGCTACGGTGGTGTCTGGTATCCCGCCTTCGGCACAAAAGCCTGAGACACCAGACCGCTTAGATCAGCTTAACGTATCCGCCCAGATCTGCACCGCCCACCCGTGGGCATAACGGCCCTCTTCGACGGATGGCCCACTCGATACGCCACCGGTACCTTCCACAATCAACGGTGCCTGTTTCTCCGGGTTATAGCGATGCACGGACGCGACATGAACACCGTGCCTGTTATCGAGCATGGAGTAGCAGGTGTTGGCCATGATCATGGGTTTTGGCTCCCGACCGGAAAAAATCTCAATCAACGCGGCTGCGACAGCCTTGCCATGCTGGTTGGCCATGTGGCCCGATTTCGGCATCTGGGGGGCCGCAAAGACCGCATCGCCTAATACATGAACATGCGGCACGGCCGTCGATTCGAAGGTCACCCAGTTCACACCGGCCCAACGGTCATTCATATTCACCAGACCGGTTTGCCGCGCAATCTCCCCCGCCCGCATCGGTGGAATGACATTAAGGACATCCCCCGTTACCGTATCACCCACTTCGCTGGTCACGGTTTTAGTGGCTGCATCAAGACCTGTGACGTTCCAGTTGGGGCGATAGTCAATCATGCCGGCGTATTCAGTGTTCCAGGCTCCTTGAAAGAGCTTACCTTTGGAAACAATGCCATCGTTGGCATCGAGTACGACAATTTTTGCACCAGGTTTATGCTGTTTGAAATACCAGGCGACCTGGCAAACACGTTCGTAGGGTCCCGGAGGGCAACGGTAAGGGGCTTTCGGAATCGAGAGCACGAACGTACCGCCGTTCGGCATCGCCTCCAGTTGCTGACGCAGGGCGAGCGTTTGCGGCCCCGCCTTCCAGGCATGCAACACGGTTTTCTGGGCAGCCGCATCGTAGCCTTCGATCTGATCGAACATAAAATCAATGCCCGGCGCCACGATCAGTCGATCATACGCATAGCTGTCACCGGCATCCGTACGTACCCGTTTCTGCTGGGTATCCACTGAAGTCACACTCGCCCGCACGAGCTTAACGCCCCAGCGCTGACGCAGGCCATCGTAGCTATGCACGAGTGTCTGATACTCCCGGTTCCCCCCAAGCACCTCATTAGAGGTCGGGCAGGAAATAAAGGCCGGCTGACGCTCGATGAGCGTGACGTCAACCCCCTTATCGCTCCACTTCCGCAAATACTTGGCGGCAGTGGCGCCGGCAAATCCCGCCCCGACAATCACGACACGGCCGCGAGGTGGTTTACTGGCCTTGGCGGCCTGGGCCAGGCCCGGCAAGACCAGTGAGGAAGAAGCACCCAGCCCCTGCAGGAGGCGACGACGGCTTTCATTAAATCGGCTCATGATCGGGCCCTCACTTCACACTGGAAAAATAATCAGCCAGCTGCACGAACTCTTCGTCCGTATAGCCTTTTGATAACTGAGGCATGATGGTGCCGGAACGGGTGCCCGCTTTGTACGCGCGTAGCGTTTCTAAAATAAATTCCTGTTCCTGCCCAGCCAGCTTCGGCATAATCGGGGTCACCGATTTACCATCGGTACCATGGCAGTTAGCGCAGTTTGAAGTGAAATAGGGTAGCGCCGCCGGGCTGGCCGCTATCGCCTGAGCCGTACTGGACAGGGATCCTAAAACTATTAATGCATTGATCAGATTCGTCCGCTTCATCGCGATATCTCCTGCTGGGGTATGCAATAAAGTCTAGCGCGACCAGCAGAAGGGTCAACTATTTTTAATGCATATCCTTCTAACCAGAAGGTATGAACGATCAGTTGCCGACTTCCGCCATCTGCTGATTCAGCCAGGCCCCAATGGCCTGGATTTCGGGCAGACAGACTTCATGGCCCATCGGGTACGTCTTCCAATCAAAATGGCAGCCCAAGCGGCTCACCACATCGCGTGCAATTTCACCCAGTTTGAGTGACACCACATCATCATGGGCGCCATGGGCGATCAGCAGTGGGGTCTTGCGCCCGCCTGCGGTGGCACCATCTTCGACCTGCTGAGGGCTTGGCATGTAGGTAGACAACGCCACAATACCCGCCAGAGGTTCGTCATGCGTCAGCCCGCTCAGATAGGCGACGGCGCCCCCTTGGGAAAACCCAGCCAGAACAATGCGCCCAGCCGGTATGCCACGCGCATTCTCTTGCGCAATCAGTGTGCGTACACGCTCACGCGAGGCCAACAGACCCGCCTCGTCGATTTCACGGCTATCCGGCGACAACGAAATAATGTCGTACCACGCCGGCATGACATAACCACCGTTGCAGGTGACGGGGATCTGCGGTGCATTCGGAAAAATAAAACGGACAGAAACCGCCGGGTCCAGCCCCAGATAGGGAATGACCGGTTCAAAATCGCTGCCATTCGCCCCGAGACCATGCATCCAGATCACGCTGAAAACGGGGTTCGGCCCCGTCTCCAGCACCAGCTCGGTCAAGGCATCCGGGGCCATGATTGATTAAGGCGCAATCAGCGACGATTGCCGCCTGCGGGGCCAGGACCACGACCTTCGATATGACGGAAGGTAATGCGCCCTTTGGTCAGGTCATACGGCGACAGCTCCAGTGTCACCTTGTCACCCGCCAAAATGCGGATATGGTGCTTACGCATTTTGCCGGCCGTATACGCCACGATCGAGTGACCGTTTTCCAGCTCTACGAGAAAACGTGAATCGGGCAACACTTCCTGCACGACACCGCTCATTTCAATCAGTTCTTCTTTAGCCAATCTCAGCTCCTGTTTCGTTCAAGCGCCATCAGAATCAAGTGGGCGCAGTAGGAACGGTGACAAAAGCATGGGGCTTTGCCGCACCAGTAAAACAACACAACTTGAAATGCGCAAAGCGCATGATCCTGTACTTTCAAGCGCAGGTCAAACGCGGGGAGTTTATCTATACGCTGCCATGCTTTATGATTAAAAGATTAATTCACCATTTATCCGGCGGTCCTGTCCATGCTGAATGCCGTTCTAGCCATCTCCGTAGGCGCCGGTCTGGGTGCTTTATTGCGCTGGCAGCTGGGCCTGAAGCTGAATACGTTGTTTCCGACCTTGCCTCCGGGCACTCTGGTCGCGAATATTGTGGGCGGCTACATTATCGGTCTGGCCGTGGCCTATTTTGCCAATGCCAGCGAAATCGCGCCCGAATGGCGCTTGTTTATTATCACGGGTTTCTGCGGCGGCCTCACGACATTTTCCACCTTCTCCGCTGAAGTCGTTACCCTCTTGCAAGAGGGACGATTTGCCTGGGCATCCATTTCCGTTGTCTTGCACGTCAGCTGCTCTCTCGTTGCCACCATTGCCGGTCTATGGACCATGCAACTGGCCCGACACGCCTAAGAGGTTGCCATGAACGGCTATCAGATCAATTTCTACACCCTACAGAACCGCAAATATCAGGATCAGCCGCTTGCCGAATGGCTCCTGGAAAAAGCCCAGATCATGGGCATCCGGGGTGCCACGGTGATTCATGCCGATGAAAGCTTCGGCAGCGACCGTCAGATTCATGCCACACGCTTTTTCGAGCAATCGGAACAGCCGGTCATGGTGATCATGGTCGTCTCCGAGCAGGAGGCCAAGACACTCTTCGAACTGATCAAGAGCACCAATATCAAGCTGTTCTATACGAAAACGCCCGTGGAATTTGGCGTGGTCGGCGAATAATCGCGTTGTTACAGCAAATGGCAAATTGAAATATCACTGTCACATTTCTGTGAAATACTCGTTTCGTTAATACCTATAGGCGCGGGAGTTTTTTCACCATGGCAGAACACACCCTCAAGCAGTTTGACATTGAACTTGACGACCTGAAGTCACGCGTCCTCCTCATGGGCGGCATTGTCGAACAACAGATGCGACAGGCCATGCAGGGGCTCTACGAAGCAGATCAGAACCTCCTGAGCATGGTGGAACAAGGCGATGCCCGTCTTGATGAAGCCGAAGTCCAGCTTGATATGGTCTGTAATCAGTTAATCGCCAAGCGCCAACCAACCGCCATTGACCTGCGCATTGTGATCGGCGTCCAGAAAACTGCACTGGAACTCGAAAAAGCCGGGAACAAGGCTGTCAAAATTGCACGGACTGCCCGCGCGCTGCACGAGAAGCACACACTGTTTACCCCTTCGGTAGAGTTGCGCCATCTGGCAGAAGATGCGCTGGACATGCTGCGCAAATCTCTGGATGCCTTTGCCCGCTCCGACACTCTGGCTGCAGCCGACGTCCTGCAAGCTGACGACATGGTGGATGCCGAATACCGCAGCATCACTCGCCAGCTCATTACCTTCATGATGGAAGATCCACGCACCATCTCGCTGTCGCTGGAAATCATGAGCATGGCCAAAGCCATCGAACGTGTTGCTGACCATGCCCGCGCTGTTGCAGAAAATATCATCTACATTTCCGAAGGCGTGAATGTTCGACATATCAGTGTCGACCAAGTACGCAGTCAACTGACCGACAAAGGCCAGACAGGCGTCTAACCGCCTCTCCACCATGGCTGCAACCATACTTGTCGTCGAAGACGACCCGTCAATTCGCGAGCTCCTGTCGATCAATCTTGAAACCTCGGGTCATCGAGTGATTGAGGCTGCATCGGCTGAAGAAGCCGAAAAGCTGATCACCGTCAGCCTTCCGGATCTGATTTTGTTAGATTGGATGCTCCCGGGAAAATCAGGACCCCAGTTCGCGACGCGCTTACGTGACATGGAACGCACGAAAGACGTACCCATCA
>CAYLWV010000038.1:9425-15228 GCA_964387485.1 uncultured Dechloromonas sp.
CCCCAGTTCGCGACGCGCTTACGTGACATGGAACGCACGAAAGACGTACCCATCATCATGCTGACAGCGCGCACGGATGAGCAAGACCGTGTGACCGGCCTTGAAGTTGGCGCCGATGACTACATGGTGAAACCATTTTCACCGCGTGAGTTGATCGCACGAATCAAGGCCGTACTCCGTCGCCGCAAGCCCCAGCTGACGGAAGACAAAGTCTCGGTAGAAGGCCTGATACTGGACCCCGTCACGCATCGGGTATACGCCAATGATCAGAGCCTCGTCATTGGCCCGACCGAATTTCGTCTGCTGCATTTCTTTATGACGCATCCGGAGCGGGTACATAGCCGCTCCCAGCTCCTGGACAAAGTCTGGGGGGATCATGTGTTTGTGGAAGAGCGCACCGTAGACGTTCACATTCGTAGGTTAAGATCTCTCCTGGAAGCCAGCGGTCACGACAGCCTGATTCAGACTGTTCGGGGCAGTGGCTATCGTTTCTCGCCTCAAACAGACTAACCCGGACGGCCCAACACCATGTCGTCCATTGTATCGATGACATGACATTTCTCGAAGGCCTGCTCCTTGTTGTTTCTCTTGTTCTGGCATACCGCCTGTACGTTCATCGTCGATATCTGAACCGGATGTTGACCTGGATCTCCGGCCCGCTGGATGATCCTGTCCCTGATGCAGACGGCGTCTGGGGCGAGTTTGTATCGCGGATGAACCGCCGCGTCAAAACACGGCGCCACGAAAAAGATCTGCTCGAAAAAGCACTCGACCAGTTTCAAAGCGCCCTGGAAGCCTTGCCGGATGGCGTGGTCTTCATGGATACCCACCGGCGTATTCTGTGGATGAATGCCCTGGCAATCAACATGCTCAAGCTGAAGCCCGGCCATGATATTGGCACACCCATTGAGCATTTGATTCGCGAGCCCGAATTTGCTGCCTATTTATTAAGCGCCAATTATTCTGAACCGCTCATGTATCACCCGAACCGCCGAGACCAGACCTGCTTCATGGTCAACCTGATTAGCTACGGCGAGGATCGCCTGCTCCTGGCACTGCGAGATCTCACACAACTCGAAAAACTTGAAAACGTCCGCCGCGACTTTGTCGCAAATGTCTCGCATGAGCTTAAAACGCCGCTTACGGTCATCAGCGGCTTTATTGAAACGCTACAGACACACCATGAAACGCTCTCACCTGAAAAGCGACAGCGCTTCCTAGACCTCGCAATGGCCCAAGCCCAACAAATGGGGCGTCTGGTACAAGACCTTCTGACATTATCATCCCTTGAAACCCGAACCAATCTAGTTGATGAAAGCCATGTACCACTCGCCCCTCTGGTTGATGACCTGATCATTTCAGCGGCAGCGATTTCTGCCGGTGAGCATGACTTCTCCGTTGAAATTCCGAATAATATTCAGATCCATGGCTCCAAGAGCGCTTTACACAGCATTTTCGGCAACCTCATCAATAATGCCGTGAACTACACGCCCGCCGGCGGAAATATACGTATCTTTTGGCGCGAAGAAGCTCATGAGGGCGCACTCTGCGTTCAGGATACCGGCATTGGCATACCCGCTGTCCATATCCCCCGTTTGTCGGAACGTTTCTACAGAGTCGACCAGGGTCGCTCACGCGAAACCGGCGGCACGGGTTTGGGGCTGGCCATTGTCAAACACGCATTGACTCGCCACCAGGGCCATCTGGAAATACATAGTGAAGTTGGCCAGGGCAGTACCTTCGAAGCCTGGTTCCCTCAAAGCCGTATCGTCACCACATCAAACTAGAAAACAAAAAAGCCCCGGGCTCATCAGAGATGTGCCCGGGGCTTTACGGTAATAACTTAACCGAAACGACCCGTAATGTAATCCTCGGTTTCCTTACGCTTCGGCTTCATGAACAGCTCGTCCGTAACACCAAACTCCATGAGCTCTCCCAGATACATATAGGCCGTATAGTCCGACACACGGGCAGCCTGCTGCATGTTGTGCGTCACGATCGCGATCGTATAGGAGTTTTTCAACTCGAACACCAGTTCCTCAATCTTGGCTGTCGAAATCGGATCCAGTGCCGATGTCGGTTCGTCAAGCAACAGGATATCTGGCTTCACGGCGACGCCGCGCGCAATACACAAGCGCTGCTGCTGGCCACCCGAGAGGGAAAGACCGCTCTGGTTGAGTTTGTCTTTGACTTCGGTCCACAGCGCTGCCTGCTCAAGTGCCCACTGAACACGGTTATCCATCTCGGCCTTGGACAGGTTTTCGTAGAGACGCACACCGAATGCAATATTGTCGTAAATCGACATCGGAAACGGCGTGGGTTTTTGAAAGACCATACCGATACGGGCACGTAGCAGATTCATGTCAACGCCACGATCTAGAGTATTCTGGCCGTGAAAAATGATCTCACCTTCCGCACGCTGCCCCGGATACAGATCGTACATCCGGTTAAACGTGCGCAAGAGTGTTGATTTACCGCAACCCGACGGTCCAATAAATGCCGTCACTTTCTTTTCGGCAATATCCATCGATACCGATTTCAAACCCTTGAAGTTGCCATAGTAGAAGTCCAGATTACGGACCTTCAGTGCAACATTGATCCCCTGATCGGAAAGAAATTCAGACATGACTACCTCTTAGGATTGAGTTTTTTCACGGAATACGACACGAGCCACAATATTGAGCAACAGCACCAGAATAGCGATCAGTGCAGATGCACCCCACGCCAGTTCCTGCCAGTTCTCATAGGGGCTCATCGCAAAATTAAAAATAGTGACCGGCAGGTTTGCCATTGGCTGATCGATATCCCAGCTAAAAAACTGGTTATTAAGTGCCGTAAATAACAACGGCGCTGTCTCACCGGTAATACGGGCAACCGCCAGCAGAATGCCGGTAATCACACCACCTTGCACGGCACGCAGGCAAACATCCAGACTCACACGCCAGCGTGGCATGCCCAAGGCAAAGGCCGCCTCACGCAGGCTACCCGGTACCAGTTTCAGCATATTTTCCGTAGTTCTCACAACGACAGGGACTGCAATCAGCGCTAGCGCGATAGAACCCGACCACCCTGAGAAATGCTTGGTCGTTGCCACAAATAGGGCGTACACAAACAGGCCAATCACAATCGACGGCGCGGAGAGCATAATGTCCGTGACAAAGCGCGTCACTGCAGCAATTTTTGACCGGTCACCGAATTCCGCCAGGTAGATACCCGCCAGAATACCGATCGGTGTCGAAACAACCGTGGTCAGACCGACAATCAGGAAGCTACCGACAATCGCATTGGCCATGCCGCCACCTTCCGAACCCGGCGCCGGAGTTGACTCGGTAAAGAAGGCCCAGTTCATAGCCGGCAGTCCCTTGATAAACAGGGTGGCCAGAATCCAGACGAGCCCAAGCAGCCCGATACCAACGGCAACACCTGACAATACCGTGCTCAGGCCGTTGATGAACTTGCGGCGTTGATAACGTGCGTCCATTATCGTGCTCCCGCCTTGCGCTCACCCTGTTTGATCAGCCATTCCGAAGCTGACAACACAATGAACGTAATAATGAAGAGAATCAGGCCCAGACCGAACAGTGCTGGAATGTGCATGGTCGGGTCTGCCTCGGCAAATTCATTCGCCAGCGTTGACGCGATCGAATTACCCGGTGCAAAAAGGTTCAGAGAGAACCGGTTCGCGTTACCGATCACGAAGGTCACTGCCATCGTTTCACCCAACGCGCGCCCAAGGCCCAGCATGATGCCGCCGATCACACCCACACGGGTGTAGGGCAGAACAATGTTTTTGACGACTTCCCAGCGGGTGCAACCGATACCATAGGCAGACTCTTTCAGAACCCCAGGCACAGTTTCAAATACATCGCGCATCACCGATGCGATGAACGGGATTACCATCAGCGCTAGAACCAGACCTGCCGTAAAGACGCCCAGCCCCAGCGGCGGGCCCGCAAAGAACGGTTCACCAAACCATTTGATCATCCAGGGCTGCACATATTCCTGGACAAGCGGGGCAAAGATAAACAGGCCCCAGAAACCATAAATAATCGATGGCACACCCGCCAGCAATTCAATGGCCGTCCCCAAAGGACGGCGCAACCATACCGGGCAAGACTCCGTCAGGAACATGGCGATCCCGAAGCTGATCGGCACACCCACCAGCAAAGCGATCAGCGATGTCACCAACGTACCCCAGATGGCGATACCCGCACCGAAATTGCCGTCGGTCGGACTCCAGGTGGTGCTGTAGAAAAAGCCAAGGCCGAACTCCTGAAACGCCGGCCATGCCTGAACAAACAGAGAAACAAGAATGCCGAACAGCGTCAGCAGCACTAATGCAGCAAAGCTGAGGGTCACACCTGCAAACAGACGATCCTGACGCAAAAACTTGGCAGATTTTTCTGCCTGTCTTTGCATCGCCTGGGCAACAGTTTCGTTAGTATCAATCACTCGATCACTCCCGGATTTCCGGTTTCTTGCGAGAAACTCCGGCCAGCAAATCCGCAGGCCGGAGATCCATCTTGCTGCATTCGGCAGAGATTACTTGGCGACGTAAACCGGCTTGCCATCCGGACCCTTGATGTCCGACCAGCTCTTGATGATCGCCTTGACAGCGTTGTCCGGCAGCGGCACGTAGTCCAGATCCGTTGCCATCTTCTGGCCCTTGGTCATAGCCCAATTGAAGAACTTCAGGACTTCTGCGCTTTGCTCCGGCTTTTCAGCTTTCTTTTGCATCAGGATGAAGGATGCCGAAGTAATCGGCCACGAAGCCGCACCCGGCTGATTGTTCAGGTTAACCGCAAAGTTCGGGGTACCCGTCCAGTTAGCCTTCGAGGCGGCGGCGTTAAAGCTGCCTTCGTTCGGCTGCACGGCCTTGCCATCACGGTTGATCAGCGACACGTGCGTCATCTTGTTCTGCTTGGCGTAGGCGTATTCCACATAGCCGATGGCACCGTCGATCTTGGTCACATTGGCAGCTACACCCGCATTACCCTTACCACCCACACCAGCCGGCCAGTTCACCGTTTTACCGGCGCCAACAACGCCCTTGAACGGTGCCGAGACCTGCGCCAGGAAATCCGTGAAAACGGCCGTCGTTCCCGACGAATCCGAACGGTACACTAAGGTAATCGCCGTATCCGGCAGCTTCACACCCGGGTTAACCGAAGCGATCGCCGAATCGTTCCACTTGGTGATCTTGGCGCGGAAAATATCCGACAGCACATCGTTATTCAGCTTCAATTGACCCGGTGCAACCCCTTGGAGGTTAACAACCGTAACCACGCCACCAATAATGGCGGGGAACTGTGCCAAACCATTTTTTTCCAGATCGGCGGCCGAAACGGGATCATCGCTGGCGCCAAAATCGACTGTCTTAGCAACGATCTGCTTCACGCCACCGCCAGAACCAATCGCCTGATAGTTCAGCGACGTGCCCGTCTGACCTTTGTAGGCTTCTGCCCATTTTGCATACATCGGCGCCGGGAAAGTTGCACCCGCACCCGTAATTTGCGAAGCAGCCTGTGCACCACCGGCAACAAGACCAGCAGACACGAGCAAGCCGGTCAACAGCTTATTGATCGAAACGTTCATAACAAACTCCTTGGTTAGCCCAGACTATTTCTGGCATTTTCACTGCAATGATCGAAGTCTATGGACACAAAGTTACCGATTTATGACAATTCGTCATTTTTCTGCTCTGCACAAAAAAATTGTGGCAACCCGCTTAAAGCTGGTGCATAGCCTCTACCAGCAAAGACTCGAACTGTTTCACAACGACCGGCCAGCTCTCCCGCTCGGC
>CAYLWV010000039.1:0-14822 GCA_964387485.1 uncultured Dechloromonas sp.
TTGGCGACCGAGGTGCCGCCGTATTTCTGAACGATGAGAGCCATCAGTAGGTCTTTAAGAGGTTGAACAAAACCGGGAAATTATAGCCTACTTTTGTTTCAAACCCATATACGGCAAGGGAATGCGGCGGAACAGACCCGTTCGCAATTTGCCGCGTTGCACCATATGAGTGCATATAAATTTGACATTGGTCAAAGACTGCCTAAATTGTTTAGTGGCGCGGGAGAATAAAAATGAAATCATCTGACCAGAAGCGCTTCAAGTCCCGGGGAGACAACGGGTCGAAGCCCAAAACCCTGCAGGCCCGGTTCAATGTGTCTGCGAAAGACTTACGCATCAAACTTGGTTTGACCCAGTCCGAGTTCTGGGCACCCGTGGGGGTTTCCCAGAGCGGTGGTTCGCGTTACGAATCCGGCCGCAAGCTTCCGGTCTCAATCAGTACCCTGCTCTATCTGGTTCACGTGGAGCACATTGATTTGGCAATGCTTGTTGGTGACGATGTGCTCGTTGGTCAGTATCTGAGCCAGCATGAACCCAAGACCTTTGCCACGCTACTTGCTGCCGCCAAAGCGCTGAAGCGCTCAGAAGTCAGATGCTCACCTGGACGCTGACACCCGTCGTACGGATTCGGTCAGCCCAAGTGTTCATCGCTTCCGCGCTCAAGGCTTGCAGATGTGGCGCCTCGGGTTGCAACGACGGCCTGGCCAGACCATATAGATGCACTCCCTGAATCTGGTGCGCATTGCGAGCCACAAACGCCAGATAGGCAGCCTCATCTTCTGAACCGGGGGCTTGGCCATCCCACGCCACCCAGCAGGTCTGTAACCAGACTTTCGCCAGACTGCACGCCACGTCCAGCCGATGCTGGATCTGCTCGGGCTTGTAGCTGATGCCATTAATCTGCTTCATGGATTCGGGCAGTAAACGATCTACTTTGAACCAGACGACACCCCCGGCATCATTGAGTGCACGGATACCGGTTTGCACTTCCGGGCGGAGCATCAGACTGCCATTGGTAATGAGCACCAAGGGGATTTGCAGGCCGTGGGCATCGCGCTGACGTGCGGCAATCTCTACCGCCTGAATAAACTGCGGTGAACTGGTCGGTTCGCCGTTCCCCGAAAAAGCAATATCCCGGATCTGTCGCATGTCTTCCGGTGTATCCGGCGGGATCATGGGGCTCAATGCCGGATTATCGAGCAGGCCCTTAAGCTCAGCTTCGAGCAACGGGAGGTTCACTTCCGGTGCATCGCCCCGATGCAGTCCCGGCACTTGGCAATAGGCGCAGGCCCAGTTGCAGGCATTATTCGTGTTCAGATTGATGCCGATCGAAATGCCCCGCATACGGCGTGACAGCACTGGATACACATATTTGAGATTCAGAAAATCCGGATCATGATCGCTGAAGGTCAGCCAGCGCACGGGTTGAGCAGAATCAATCGGGTTCGTCATGCTGCAATGATACAATCTGCGCTCAGTTTTAGTCCGGAAATCGCCTGATCATGCGCATTACTCGCCGGCTGGAGTTTGACGCCGGCCATCGCATCCCTGACCATCGTAGCCAGTGCCGTCACCTGCACGGGCATCGCTATGCCATGGAAATCACGCTATCAGGCGATGTGATTGAACGCAATGGTGACCCGGCTAATGGCATGGTCATGGATTTCGGTGATATCAAAACCATTGCCATGAATGAAGTTGTATC
Organism: uncultured Dechloromonas sp.; assembly: GCA_964387485.1. Taxonomy (GTDB): domain Bacteria; phylum Pseudomonadota; class Gammaproteobacteria; order Burkholderiales; family Rhodocyclaceae; genus Fluviibacter. The sequence goes on from CAYLWV010000039.1 coordinate 1,706, forward strand.
CGTATGGGATCACGCCTTTCTGGTGTACGCCGGCGATACGACTGTTCGCGCGTTTCTCGATAGCATGCCGGATCATAAGACGGTGGTGCTTGATGTCGTGCCAACCGCCGAGAACCTGGCCACGGCGGCGTTCCGCATACTGGCGCCGAAGTACACACACGCCTATGGCAACAACCTCAGGCTGGAACGCGTACGCCTCTATGAAACACCCAACTGCTGGGCTGATGCGATTGCACCGCTCGACTTTGTCGAACCCAAGCCCTAAGCTTTAACGCGGGTTCAGCCAACCCGCTGATACACCTTAGCAAAACGGCTCTGACCGCACACCCCGAAATCACCCGGGCCATACTGCATCAACCAATCCCCTGCGTCGCCTTTCAGGACATCACGCCCGGCCGAACGGGCGGCGGTAAACGGTTCATGAATCTGTTTCGCCAGCACCGGAACTGGTTTGGCCGTGTAGGCACCATCCTGCCCATCCAGCGTGGGCGCCACCGGCTGATACTTGGCATCGAAACGATGCCGATCCACACTCCATCGATCCCCGGTAGATCCAGTGATGATGGCATCACCCACCTGGTATTTATTCGGACCTTCGAGGCTGATGAGCTCTCCCGGCGCGCGGGCGAATATCACCTGCACCACTTCGGTTTTCAAGTAATGTGCCGCCTCTGGATCTAAACTCAAATCGATATCAGTCAGGTGCTTCATGTTCATTCTGGCATTTCCTTGGGGAAAGATTGCATGGCACTCGGCGCAAACGATAAGTGTGGAAAATATTTCTCGGTAATCATGCGCACCATAACGCCCTGTGCTGCATCTCGACTTTTCTTGAGCGGATCTCGCATCGGCCTGGTTGAAAGCCAGGCTTTGTGAATAGCAAATGCTCTAGGGTCTGGCACAACAAAACGGGTTGGCCAGCCATCTTCTCCGATACATATGGCTTCAAATTTTGGTGCGTTCATTAACCACTCAAGACCAGGAATTTCTGATGCAATTAGATCACCTTCGGCAAATTGTATTTTGCGACTATCTCTCATATCCAGGGGCGGCATAATCAAATCCACCATAAATTCCTGATTGTTCGCCGCCCGAAACTTACTACGCTGCATTGGCTCAAATGATTTATCAACTTTACGTAGTAAACCTATCAAACCTGCGCCATCCAACTTTTGAGACACGAGCTCGATCTTTCTGCGGGTATCAAACATCAGATCGACATCACCAGACGCAGTTAGCGAAGGATCAACACGCACACCTGCAGCCGCCTCGTAGGCATAAAGACTCTGCGTCCCTAAAACAATAAACTCCTGACCCAGCAAATTTAGCTCATCCAACAATCGTAGAATGCGCGCCACCACATTAGGTACCCGACCAAGCCGTAATGCCTTATTGATCACGGCAAATTCATCAAGCCGGCCTTTGATAGCATCCAGACGGTTATTGGCCCGGGCCTTACCTTCACGGAACTCTGCTTCAATCTGTTCTGTTTCCGGGCTACGCACACCCAAGGAGCGACCATAACCCGTACGTCCCGACAAACGAAACAGATACTCTTTGCCCCGGGCACGCTTCCAAGTCATACCATGCCGATAGCTATCAGCATGGCGCTTGGCTTCGATGTACGATTCATACATCTGTGCTGAATCAATCAAGTACTTACGCTGATCGTTCGATAGTTCACTGGCCATTTGTTTTCATTCAATATGCGCTTTTTTATAATCTGAATGAAAACGCGTTCGATGTCAACTTGCACATATTCGGAGTTTCCCCGTAAAAAACAATAAATGCTTTCTACGGGGAAAACCCCATGCAATCAACGATTAACGTCCACCACCACACGACCACGCACTTTGCCCTCCAGCAGTTGCGCACCCACGGTGATAGCGTCTGCCAGACCAATCTCGGTGGTATTGGCTTCAAGTTTGCCGACATCCAGATCACGCGCTAGGCGCTGCCAGGCTTCCATACGCTTGGTCGATGGCGCCATGACGCTGTCGACACCATAGAGCGTGACGCCCCGCAAAATGAATGGCATCACCGTCGCTGGAAAATCGCCCCCCCCCGCCAGACCACAAGCCGCCACAGCGCCATTGTATTTGGTCGTAGCGCAGGCATTGGCCAGCGTGGTGCTACCCACTGAATCGATCACGCCCGCCCAGCGCTCTTTACCCAAGGGCTTACCCGGCTCAGACAATTCCTTGCGGTCAATGATACCGGCCGCACCCAATGCCTTAAGATGTGCTTCTTCCTCCGTCCGGCCGGTAGAGGCAATGACGGTATAACCCAGCTTGGCCAGCAGCATGATCGCCACACTGCCCACGCCCCCATTGGCACCGGTCACTAGAATCTCACCATCCGCCGGTTTGACGCCGTGCTTTTCCAACGCCAGCACACAGAGCATGGCGGTGTAGCCGGCTGTACCAATGGCCATGGCCTGACGCTCTGTAAACGACTGGGGCAGCGGCACCAACCAATCTCCCTTGAGTCTGGCTTTCTGCGCCAGACAGCCACTATGAGTTTCACCAACCCCCCAGCCATTCAGCACCACTTTATCGCCGGGCTTCCAGCACGGGTGATTACTTTCCAGCACCGTACCGGCCATATCAATACCGGGCGTTAACGGGAACTTTCTGACCACTGGCCCTTTGCCGGTAATCGCCAGACCATCCTTGTAGTTCAACGTACTCCAGGCCACCTGAACGGTCACGTCACCTTCAGGCAACTGCGATTCGTCGAGCTCTTTCAGCTCGGTACGATAGCCAGCGTCATCTTTATTAATCTGTAGGGCGCGGTACATGGGGTGTCTCCGTGAGTCGTTGTTATGCACTTATTCTATGTGCAGCCTCTGAAAAAGCAAACGGCCCGTCGCGTTCGCGACGAGCCGTTCTATTTTGGCGGGTCCGGTGAGATTCGAACTCACGATGGGTTTCCCCACGCCGGTTTTCAAGACCGGTGCATTCAACCGCTCTGCCACAGACCCTCATTCAATTCAGGCTAGATTCTATCAGCTTGCATCCGGCTTGGGGGGACGCGGACGACGTGGCCCACCTCCCGGTTTACGACCAAAGGGTTTAGCGCCACCCGCCGGACGCGGGCCGCCGACAGAACGTGTCTGACCACCGGCCCCGGCTGGTTTGCTGCCCTGGTAGCCACCCTGACCCTGCCCACCGCGCGGCGCTTTACCAGCAGCAGGCTTGCCGCCCTGCCCCTTGCCGAACTGCGAGGACTTACCAAACGGCTTCTTGCCGCGATGGTTTTTACGCAGGCTGTTGAGCGCCGGCATGCCGGCCAGCTCACGATGCAGGTTGCGGTCTTCACGCGCTTCGCGACGGAACTCGGCCACGATGTCACGCACGTGGGCATTCTGACCACGAGGTTGGCGGTCATCATCTTCCCAGGCTTCATCATCATCGATGAATTGTAGTGCGGTCAGGGGGTCGGTTTCACCCGGCGCCAGTTTGTTGCCGTTGTACATGGCATCCATGACGTAGAGCTTGTCTTCCGGCAGATCGGCCCAAGGGTCCCGATCATCCGGAAAATATGGCTGCGCATCCGGATCACGCGGCTTGCGGCCGCGCGGCGGCCGCTGGTTGGCCTGTTGGCGCGTGTAGAGCCAGGCTTCGCCTTCGGCACGCGCCTTAGCGTCTTCATCCAGCTCAACGGGCTGACGTTCTTCTTCCGCATCGTCGAACTCTGCCGTACTTTCGGTATCGCCACCCTCTGCAGCGTCTTCTACATTCGCCGTTGGCTGATTACGGGCATTACGCGGATCAGCCGCATATTTGGCCGCCTGCTCTGCCTGATACTCAGCCAGTGCCTCAGGTGACATCGGTTCGTAGCCGGGAATAATTTCCGGATGAATCTCGGTGCCCAGCAAGCGCTCGATGGATTTCAGCAGTACGGCATCATCATGGGTGACAAAAGCCACCGTATCACCGACACGACCGTCCTCGCCATTGAGCACACGATTGAGACGTGAGGGGTAGTCATCTGGCACGGCGGGCAGATCGTAATGAACGACCCGTTGAATGCCGTCCATATCGAAACCACGCAGCGCCATGTCGGTGGTAATCAGCGCGCCAAGCAGTCCATTCTGGAACTCGTCCAATGCACGACCACGTGGTTGCTGGCCGCGATGTGCATGCAGCGCATTGGCCGTCACTCCACCCTTGGCCAGCTTACGGGCCAGGCCTTCGGCGCCAAATTTGGTACGGGCAAAGACCAATGAACGCGGCCAGGCTTCGTCTCGGAAGAGCTGCGTCATCAGGTCACGTTTGCGGTGCGGATCAACCGCAATAAAGCGCTGGTGGACACGGCTAGTGACATCGTCACCGCGGTCGATTACCACTTCTTCCGGGTACTTGAGTAGGCCCGCGGCCAGACCACGGATATCGTCGCCCATGGCACTGGCGACGACCACGGTCTGACGTGTCGCCGGCAGTAACGGATAGAGACGCTCCAGTTCAGCGGCCTGACCCATATCCATCATGCGATCAACTTCGTCGAACACGAGGACGCGCACCGCATCCAGATTGACGTGCCCCTGGCCTAGGTGATCGAGCAGACGGCCCGGTGTGGCAATCAGAATATCCAGACCACGTTGCAGGGCCTGCACCTGCGGATGCATGCTGACCCCGCCATAGACGGCAAACGAATAATAGGCATCATGGCGACCATAGGTGCGGAAGGCATCCAGCACCTGCAATGCCACTTCGCGGGTCGGTACCAGAACCAGCACGCGCGGGCCCCGGCCCGGCACCTGGGTGGCCGCTTCGCCATCCTGCTGCAGCAGATCCAGCGCCGGAATGGCATAGGCCGCCGCTTTACCCGAACCGGCCGGCGCAGAAACCAAGACATCCTTGCCGGTCAGCATCAGCGGAATCAGCGCCGCCTGGACCGGTGTCGGCACCGGTGCGCCTGAGGTATCGGCATCCTGAATCGCCTTCAGGCGCGGCTCGGAAAGAGAAAACTGTTCAAAAGACATGGTTGTGGGCCTCAAGGGCAATCCGGCATCTAAGCTAAAAACGGGGACCGCAAGACCTCGATCCCCGATTAACCGGCGTCGTTAAACGGTTAAACCGCGTTCCAGATCCTGACGGATATCGTCGACCGATTCCAGACCCACTGCAACACGCAGCAGATTGTCATGAATGCCTGCTGCGGCACGCGCTTCCGGAGAAATGCGACCATGAGTCGTGGTGGCCGGATGCGTCAGTGTTGACCGGGTATCACCCAAATTGGCGGTGATCGACAGTAACTGGCAGGAGTTTATCACACGCCAGGCGGCGTCCTTGCCACCCTTCACTTCAAAGCTGACGATGGCACCGCCCGTTTTCTGCTGCCGCATAGCCAGCGCATGTTGCGGGTGGGATGGCAGCCCCGGATAGTAGACGCGCTCAACGGCTGGGTGGCATTCCAGCCATTGGGCCAGTGCCAGTGCCGATGCCGACTGGGCCTTGAGGCGAATGGCCAGCGTTTCCAGACCCTTGCCCAGCACCCAGGCGTTGAACGCAGACAGGGTCGGCCCGGTCGTACGCAGAAAGATGAAAATCTTCTCGACGATGGCTTTGCTGGCACAGACCGCACCGCCCAGGACCCGGCCCTGCCCATCCAGAAATTTGGTGGCCGAGTGCACCACGATGTCGGCGCCAAAATCCAGCGGACGCTGCAGAATCGGCGTGCAGAAACAGTTGTCCACAGCCAGCAGGATCTGGTGCTGGTGGGCAATGTCCGCCAGTGCGCGGATATCACCCACTTCGGTCAAAGGGTTTGACGGTGTTTCACAGAACAGCAATTTGGTATTCGGGCGCACGGCAGCGGCCCAGGCAGCTGAATCGCTGAGCGACACAAACGTCGTTTCAATACCGAAACGCGGCAGGATGTTGCCCAGCAGCTGAATCGTGGAACCGAACATGGAGCTGGATGCCACAATATGATCACCGGCGCTCAGGTTGGCCATGATCATGGCATTGATGGCCGCCATGCCGCTGGCAGTGGCAATGCAGTCTTCCGCACCTTCCAGCGCCGCCAGGCGCTCTTCGAACAGCGTCACACTCGGGTTGGTAAAGCGGGCGTACACATTGCCCTCTTCCTCACCGGAAAACCGGGCAGCAGCCTGCTCGGCACTATCAAACACAAAGCTTGAGCTCAGATACAGCGCTTCACTGTGCTCCTTGTGATGCGTCCGATCCATACCGGCACGCACAGCCAGTGTTTCAAGCGCCAGACCAGCCGGCAACGGTTTTTTTGTTTCGCTCATAAGAACTCTGTTTATTCTTGGCCCGGACGACGCACAAACATCTCGATCTGCTGGGCCGCATTGCCACCCTCATCATCGTCACCCGCACTGCTCGGCTTATCCGATTTCTGCTGACGGGATTGCTCGATCGCGTCGAGATAAGCCTCATCCACATCACCGGTAATGTAACGACCGGTAAAGCAGGAGGCATCGAAACCGGTAATTTTCGGATTACAAGTACGCACCGACGCTTCCAGCGCTGCCAGATCCTGATAGATCAGCACATCAGCGCCGATCAGCTGGGCAATCTGTGCATCGGTACGACCCGTAGCGATCAGTTCGCCGCGGGTCGGCATGTCAATACCGTAGACATTGGGGTAACGCACGGGCGGCGAAGCCGATGCAAAATACACTTTCTTGGCGCCGGCGGCACGGGCCATTTCCACGATCTCGTGGCTGGTAGTGCCGCGCACGATCGAGTCATCGACCAGCATCACGTTTTTGCCGGCAAACTCCTGTGTCACGGTATTCAGCTTCTGGCGAACCGACTTCTTGCGGGTCGCCTGCCCCGGCATGATGAAGGTGCGGCCGATATAGCGGTTTTTAACGAAGCCTTCGCGGAACGGAATATTCAGGGCCTGTGCCATCTGCATGGCAGCCGGACGTGACGAATCCGGAATCGGAATCACCACATCGATATCGGCCGGGTCCATGACACTACGCACTTTGGCGGCCAAGGCCTCACCCATGCGCAGACGGGTTTCGTAGACGGAGATATCATCCAGCATCGAATCCGGACGGGCCAGATACACATACTCGAACAGACAGGGTGACAGCACGGCGTTATCGGCACATTGCTGGCGTACCATCTTGCGGTCCAGATCCACGAACACGGCTTCACCCGGCGCGACATCATCAACGCGCTCGAAGCCCATCGTATCAAGCGGTACCGACTCCGAGGCCAGCATCCATTCGGTACCTTCCGGCGCTTCGTTCTTGCCCAGCACCAGCGGACGAATACCAAACGGGTCACGGAAAGCCAGCAAACCATAACCGGCAATCATCACGACCACCGCATAGGCACCGCGCACCCGCTTGTGCACACCCCGCACCGCCTTGAAAATCGCATTCTCATCCAGCACCGTGCCATGGGCTGCACGCTGCAGTTCGTGCGCCAGCACATTGAGTAGGACTTCCGAATCCGAATTGGTATTGATATGACGCAGATCCAGCTTGAACAGCTGCTGCTTCAACTCTTCGGCATTGGTCAGGTTACCGTTGTGCGCCAGCATCAGACCGAACGGCGAGTTCACATAAAACGGTTGGGCTTCGGCAAAGTTATACGCTGAACCGGCCGTCGGATAGCGGCAGTGACCAATCCCCCAATTACCCGGCAGTGCCCGCATGTTACGGGTACGGAACACGTCGCGAACCAGGCCCGGTCCCTTGTGCATATGGAAGGTACTACCCTCCGCCGTAGAAATACCCGCTGCATCCTGGCCGCGGTGCTGGAGCACCATCAAGCCATCATACAGAAGCTGGTTAACCGGAGTGGTGGCTACAACGCCAATAATCCCGCACATGGTTCGTCTCGATTACTTGATAAGAAGAAGTTGGGGCGCCAGTACCGGCGCCATCTGGCTGATCGAATCGGCGTAAGCAATATGCTTGGCCAGATCATCGGGCAACCAGGGTTTGATATAGGTCACGCCCTGCTCGGCCAGCGGCGCCAGACGTGCCTGACGCCACCAGGACTCTTCAGGCATTTTGGTCATACCGCCAATAGCGACCAGCAGGAGAATCAGTAACACACCACGGATAGCGCCAAACATCATGCCGAGGGTGCGATCAAAGAAACCGAGACCGATGGCATGCAGGGTTTTGCGTGCCAGCACACGGAAGATGGATACCGCCAGAATCGTCGCCACAAAGACCAGGACCCAGCCACCGGCAATCTGCCAGAAGGTGACGGTCAGGTACGGTGCCAGCAGCTGCACCCCCACCTGCTCACCCCACTCGCGCGCGACCAGAAACGCCACAATCCACGAACCCAGCGACATGACTTCACTGACCATACCGCGCCAGGCACCGAGAAGTACCGAAGCAGCCAGTATGGCGATGATGGCGTAGTCGAAACCGGTCATAGGTGTGGCGCAGCGAGATCAGACGTTATCAGGCCAGCCAGGCTGTACATTATTTCTTGACGACGAGGCCGTTCAAGCCGGCCTTGGACAGTTTAGCCAACGCCTTGTCGGCGGCGTCTTTGCTGGCGAACGGGCCCGCCTTGACGCGGGTCTTGCCGGCCAGATTGCCCGAAGCTTCTTCTGTCCAGCTGGCAATGCCCTGTGCCTTTAGCTTGCCACGTACCTGCTTGACGTTATCCGCATCGGCAAACACGCCTACCTGAATATAGTACTGACCGGCCTGTACAGGCTCTTTGGCATCCTTGCTGTCTTTTTTAGCGTCCGCGGGTTTATCGACAGGCTTCTTCTCAGCAGGCTTTTCTACCGGCTTATCGGTTGATTTCTTTTCCGGGGCTTTTTCTACGGGTTTCTTATCCGCCGGCTTTTCAGCAGGCTTGGCCACTTCAGGTTTCTTCTCTACCGGCTTCGGTGCTTCCACTGGTTTTGAAGCCGCTTTTTCAGCGGCAGGCTTTGGCTCGGCCGCTGCGACAACCACAGGGGCCGCAGGCGCATTACCCGCCGCAGCTACAGAGGTCGAAGCCGTTGCAGTCGGTTCTACCGGTTTGGCATCCGCCGCCGCATCTTTCATCACAACTGGCGCTGCCGGACCTTCGGCAGCACTGGCTGCCGGCGGGATCGCCTCTGGCGGCGGCACGATTGCTGCTGCAGCAGCGCGTTTCTCTTCTTCCGTCACGATACGGAAGTCATTGAGTTGAGGGGGCGGCGCGGCATCCATCACCATCGGGAGCACGGCAGCAACCACCACCACAAAGAGGGCAGCCCCCAGCAAACGGCGACGGGCGCGTTTCTTGAGGTCCTGCTGAATGTCTGATTCCGGAGTGTCTGGCTTCATGCCGTTCTGCCCAAATCCCGTAGGATGTCAGCAACTGTTAGGAAAGATCCGAAGGCCACGATTCTATCACTCTCAGTCGCGTTTTTTCGTGCCGCAGCATAGGCAGCCTGCGGATTTTCATAGGATTCAATCTGCTCACCCTTAACCCCCAACGTCAGCAACACCGCCCGTATCTCATCGGCCGATGCTGATCGCGGGTTATCCAAGGGTGTCAGATACCAGCGGCTGATGCCCTTAACCAGGGGGGCCAGTACACCGGCCATGTCCTTATCGGCCATCAACCCCACCACACCATGCTGCGTATGGGCAAAGGGTAGCTGTCCCAGATTGAGCGCCAGTACCTTAGCCGCCTCAGGATTGTGCGCCACATCAAGCACCAGATCCGGCGGGCCGGGAATCACCTGGAAGCGGCCCGGTAACTCGGTCTCCAGCAACCCCCGGCGAATGGCGCCCATGGACACCGGCAGACGGTTTTGCAAACATTCAATCGCCGTCATCGCCGCCGCCGCATTACGCAGCTGGATCTTGCCCCGCAAACCCGGATAGGCCAGCCCTCCCCGACGTTGCACACTGTCCAGTGGCGCGCCCGGCTGACGCAACCAGTAGCGCCACTGAATGCTGGGAAGCCCTTCTTCACCGGGCAACGGTTCGAAACCAAAGGCCTCGCCAATCAGATACACCAGCGCGTGGCGCTCTGCCAGTGCCTTCAACGCCGACACCGGCAGATCCGGTTCGGCAACCACCACCGGCTTGCCGTTACGGGCAATACCGATTTTTTCCAGTGCAATCGCCTCCCGCGTATCGCCCAGATAATCCTGATGATCCAGCGCCACACCGGTCACAATCGACACATCCGGCTCGTAAAGGTTCACGGCATCCAGACGGCCACCGAGGCCGACTTCCAGCACCAGCGCATCCACCCCTGCCGCCAGAAACACCTGCATGGCGGCCAATGTCGTGAACTCGAAATACGTCAGCGTGATATCGGCAGCAACGCGCGCTGCTTCCACCGCCTCGAAAGCGCTGATCAGTGTGGCATCGTCCACCTGTTCGCCATTCAGACGAATTCGTTCATTAAAGCGAATCAGATGCGGGCTTGTATAGGTGCCCACCCTGTAACCGGCACGATCCAGAATATTCGACAGATAGGCAACCACCGAGCCCTTGCCATTGGTACCGGCCACCATGAACACCGGCGTGCCAGCCGCATTTAATGCGGCCTGCTGCCCTAACTGTTCACTCACGGCACGGACACGATCCAGACCGAGCTCAATACCGGCAATACCCCGCGGATGCATGGCCTCGATGTGGGCCAGCCACTGCTCCAGTGTCTGCATCATTAGGAGCTGACAGGTTCCTTGCGCAGCAAGCGCAGCAGCGACGACAGTTCATCGCGCATCGCTTTACGATCAACGATCATGTCGATGGCGCCCTTCTCGAGCAAAAACTCGGCGCGCTGGAAGCCTTCCGGCAGTTTCTCACGCACCGTCTGTTCGATCACGCGCGGACCGGCAAAACCCACCAGGGCATTGGGTTCGGCGATGACAACGTCACCCACGAACGCGAACGAAGCAGACACGCCGCCCATAGTCGGGTCAGTCAGTACTGTGATGAACGGCAGGCCGTGACGCGCCAGTTCGGAAATCGCCGCCGTGGTCTTGGCCATCTGCATCAGCGAAAATAGGCCTTCCTGCATCCGGGCACCCCCCGAAGCGGTGATACAGACGAAACCGCACTTGGCTTCAATGGCGGCACGAACGCCACGCACGAAACGCTCGCCGAGCACGGAGCCCATGGAGCCGCCCATGAATTCGAATTCGAAACAGGCCACCACGGCCGGTTCAGCCTGAATCGTGCCCTGCACGACAACCAGCGAATCGGTTTCGCTGGTTTGCTTCTGGGCTTCTTCAACGCGCACCGGGTACGGACGGCTGTCAACAAACTTGAGCGCATCCGTCGGGCGCACGTCAGCGCCGATCTCAACACGACCATGCGCGTCCATCAGCATCTCCAGACGCGCCCGCGCCTTCACACGATTGTGATGATTGCACTTCGGGCAGATCTGCATATTGGCATCCAGATCTGCGGTATAGAGCACGGTTTCGCAGTTGGGGCACTTGCACCACAGACCTTCGGGCAGCGCATTCTTACGCTGGCCATCGGCGCGCTTGATCTTCGGGGGTAGCAGTTTGTTGACCCAGTTCATCGTGTGCTCCTATCGTTTGATTCTTCGGTGCTTTAATTAATTGGCGCAGGCTTTATCGACACCAGCCCGGATATCTTTCATCACGGCCAGCAACGCGGCTTTGGCTTCACTTTGCGGCACATCGGTCATGGCATCGATCAGACGGCTACCCACCACCACAGCATCGGCCATACCGGCCAGACGCTCGGCCGTGCTGGCATCACGAATCCCGAAGCCCACGCCCACTGGTAAACCGGTACGCTGACGGATCTGCGGAATCCGCTGCGAGACTTCGTGCAGATCAAGGTGCCCGGCACCCGTCACGCCCTTCAGCGAAACATAGTACAGATACCCACTGGCCACTTTGGCGACAGCGGCAATACGTTCTTCGGTCGACGTCGGCGCCAACAGGTAGATCGGATCCATATCCTCGTCACGCAATAGACGGGCAAATTCATCCGACTCTTCCGGCGGATAATCCACCACCAGCACACCGTCCACACCAGCGGCTTTGGCCGCCGCCACAAAGGCAGACTGCCCCTGGCATTCAATAGGATTGGCGTAGCCCATCAGCACAATCGGTGTTTCCTGGTTGCTTTTGCGGAACTCGCTCACCATGGCCAGGGTCTGATGCAGACCCACGCCATTGGCAATTGCCCGCTCAGCCGCACGTTGAATCACCGGACCATCGGCCATCGGGTCGGAAAACGGCACACCCAGCTCAATCACATCGGCGCCGCCTTCAACCAGCGTATGCATCAACGCCACGGTCAGACCGGCTGTCGGGTCGCCCGCCATAATGTACGGAATCAACCCCTTTTTGCCCTGGCTGGCCAGCGCACTGAAGGTATCAGTAATACGACCCATTATTTCGTCTCCAGCGGTTGACCAAGCTGGTCGATACGAATGCCGCTTTCCGCGGAAACAATGTGCAGATCCTTGTCACCACGGCCGGACAGGTTGACCAGAATAATCTGGTCCTTGGCCATGGTCGGCGCCAGTTTCGAGGCATAGGCCAGCGCATGGCTTGATTCCAGCGCCGGAATAATGCCTTCGATACGACACAGATCGTGGAAGGCCTTGAGCGCTTCCTTATCGGTCGCCCCCACATATTCGGCACGGCCAATATCCTTCAGCCAGGCATGCTCAGGACCCACCCCCGGGTAATCCAGACCCGCCGACACCGAATGCGTTTCAATAATCTGGCCGTTGTCATCCTGCAGCAGATAAGTCCGGTTACCATGCAGCACACCGGGCTTACCCAGTTGCAGCGAAGCCGCATGGCGCGGCGTATCCATCCCCTCACCGGCGGCTTCCACCCCGATCAGGCGCACCTTCTCGTGCGGAATGTAGTCATAAAAAATACCCATGGCATTGGAACCGCCGCCCACACAGGCGATCACGGCATCCGGCTGACGACCCACCATCTCAGGCATCTGCTTGACGCACTCCTTGCCAACCACCGAGTTGAAATCTCGCACCATCTTCGGATACGGATGCGGACCAGCGACGGTACCGATAATGTAGAAGGTGTCTTCCACATTGGTCACCCAGTCGCGCATCGCCTCGTTCAAAGCATCTTTCAACGTGCGTGAACCACTGGTCACCGGCACGACTTCCGCACCCAGCAATTTCATACGGTACACATTGGCCGA
>CAYLWV010000040.1:0-11597 GCA_964387485.1 uncultured Dechloromonas sp.
ACCAACGGATTATGAGTCCGCTGCTCTAACCAGGCATGAGCTAGAGGCCCGGTAAGGGTTAGTTGTTGGTATCGACGAAGCTGCGCAGCTTATCAGAACGCGACGGATGGCGCAGCTTGCGCAGTGCCTTGGCTTCGATCTGGCGGATACGCTCGCGGGTGACGTCGAACTGCTTGCCGACTTCTTCCAGCGTGTGGTCCGTATTCATTTCGATACCGAAGCGCATACGCAGCACCTTGGCTTCTCGCTGGGTGAGGCTATCGAGAATATCCTTGGTGACTTCGTGCAGGCTGGCATTCATCGCGGCTTCTAACGGCGACAGGGTGGCCGTGTCTTCGATGAAATCGCCCAGGTGCGAATCGTCATCATCGCCGATCGGTGTTTCCATCGAGATCGGTTCCTTGGCGATCTTCAGGATCTTGCGGATCTTGTCTTCCGGCATTTCCATCTTGATGGCCAGGGTTGCCGGATCCGGTTCGAAACCGGTTTCCTGCAGAATCTGACGCGAGATGCGGTTCATCTTATTGATGGTTTCGATCATGTGCACCGGAATACGGATGGTGCGAGCCTGGTCGGCGATCGAACGTGTGATGGCCTGACGGATCCACCAGGTGGCGTAGGTCGAGAACTTGTAGCCACGGCGATATTCGAACTTGTCCACGGCCTTCATCAGGCCGATATTGCCTTCCTGAATCAGATCAAGGAATTGCAGGCCACGGTTGGTGTACTTCTTGGCGATGGAAATTACCAGGCGCAGGTTAGCCTCGGTCATTTCCTTCTTGGCGGCACGTGCATGACGCTCACCCTTGGTCATCTGCTTGTTGATCTCGCGGACTTCGGCCAGGGTGATGCCCAGGCTCTCTTCCATATCGACCAACTTCTTTTGCCACTCGTGCACGGCCGGAATATTGCGTTCCAGAATGCCCTGGATGTGCTTCGGTGCATTGGCGACTTCCTTTTCGATCCACGTCAGGTTGACGATGTTCGGCGGGAAGGTCTTGATGAAGTGGTCACGCGGCATATTGCACTTGTCGACACAGATCGACAACACGGTCCGCTCGGCGCGGCGGATCTGATCCATCAGTGCGCGAACGCGATCACACAACTTTTCAATGGTGCGGGAGTTGAAGCGGATGTTGAGCAGTTCTTCGGAGATTTGCTTGCGGGCACGTTGATAGGAAGGATCGGTCGTGCCCTTGGCCTTCAGTGCCTTGATTTCTTTGCTGTGCAGGGCTTCGATTTTGGCGAAGCGCTCCAGCGCGGCATCCTTCAGCTTGGCGAGCGATGCAGCATTGGCCGCCGCCTTGGCTTCGCCGCTATCGTCTTCGTCATCATCTTCGATGTCGTCATCGTCGTCACTGGCATTGGCGGCCATCATGGCCTCTTCGGCTTCGACATCGACGAGACCATCGACCAGTTCGTCAATTTTCATTTCGTCGGTGGCCACTTTCTTGGCCATGTCGATGATTTCAGTGACCACCGTCGGGCAGGCGCTAATGGCCTGAACCATGTCGCGCAAACCGCCTTCAATTTTTTTGGCGATAACGATTTCGCCTTCGCGGGTCAGGAGCTCGACGGTACCCATTTCCCGCATGTACATACGCACGGGATCTGTGGTTCGGCCAAATTCAGAATCGACCGTTGCCAAGGCTTGTTCCGCTTGTTCTTCAACCACTTCGTCGTCGGCGACCGGTGCGGTGCCATCGGTCATGAGCATTTCTTCAGCGGCGGGGGCTTCATCAAATACACGAATGCCCAGGTCGTTGAAGGTGGTGATCATGGCCTCCACCTGCTCGGCTTCCATCACGGTATCGGGCAGGTGGTCGTTAATTTCAGCGTGTGTCAGGTAACCGCGTTCTTTGCCCATTTTGATGAGGGCAGTAATACGGGCCTTGCGCTCTTCGGGCGAGATCTGCTGTACGGTGGTCGTGCCCAGGAGGCGCTTGCTGTCTTTGGCTTTGGCTTTGGTTTTGCCTTTGGCGGGTGCAGTCGTCTCTTCAACGGCGGTTGCCGGTGCGACAACGGCTTCGACAACCGGTACCGGCTCAGCTTTTTTAGCTTGCGGTTTGGCTACGGGTGCGGTCACCTTGGGGGTGGCCTGTTTGACCGGTGTTGCTTTGGCCGCAGGCGCTTTAGCGGGGGCTTTGGTGGTTTTGACGGGCGCCTTGGCGGCTACTTTCTTGGCTGCCGGGATGGCGGTCGTTTTAGCGGTGGTTTTGACCGGAGTTTTGCTGGCTGTGGTTTTCGTTGTTGATTTCGGAGCTGATTTTGCAGCTGTTTTGGTTGCCGGTTTGGCAGTTGTTTTTGTTGTCGTCGCTTTGGTCACAGTTTTCTTGGGTGCAGAGGCTTTGACCGGCGCCTTGGCGGTTACCTTCTTGGCGGCCGCTTTGGTAGCTGGTTTGGTAGCAGGTTTAGTCGTTTTTGTCGGTTTTACGGCAGCCGCCTTGGCGACCGGTTTTTTGGCCGGTGCGGTCGGTTTGGCTGCGGGTTTTTTTACTGCGGTCTTCGCGGTCACTTTGCTGCTGCTCTTGGTGACGGGCTTGCTGGCTTTAACTGCAGGTTTTTTAGCTGGCGCACTCTTGAGAGTGGTCTTGGCAGCGGGTTTGGCAGTTTTCTTGACAGCAGCAGTCTTGGGTTTGGTAGCCATGGCAGCATCCGTAGCGTCATTGCGGCGCGAAGGTTGAACATGAGGGCGGAGTGTCAGTTTCCAGTTGGACATAGTGCGCACCTCCTGAGTCAATAGAAATACAGTAAACCTTTAATTATACACGAAAATTACCCGATTCTTTGGGCAAGAACCGTGCCAAATCAGCGTCGACGGCCGGTTCTGCCCAGTTGTTGCAGGCGTTGTAGCAACGCGGCATACCGGGTTTTTTCATCAGGGTTCAGCGCCCCGCGTTGTGCCGCCTGTTGCAGTGAAGACAGCTCGCTGTCGAGTTGGTCACGCTCCATCTGCGCCACAATGCCTTCCAGTTCTGCGCCCAGGGCGTCTTTTTCAAGAGGCTCGGTGAGCAGACTGGCAAAAATTTCGGCCAGGAGTGCGGCATCTTCCGAACCGCGGAGCCGTTCTAAAAGCTCCGAGGGTTGCGGGCAGGGTGTCAGATACGGTAGCAAACGGCGCAAGCTGGCTGACAGTGGGTCGTTGGCCGGTAGGCTGTTCAGCAGGGATGGCTGAATCGTGGCAATCAGATCCGGTGCTTGTACCAGGACACGAAGCAGACGCCGTAATATCGAAGGAGCGTGGCGCGGTGCTCTGGCCGGAGCTTCCTGCTGCGGCATGGCTTGGCGCTTCAATTCACAGCCTCGCTCCACTTCAGCCGGTTGCAGCCCGGTTTTTGCCGCCAGTTGCTTGACGATCTGCAGGCGCAGCATGGCCGTGGGTATTTTCTGAAGCAGCGGTTTGGCTTCGGCCAGTAGTTTTGCCCTGCCTTCGGCACTGGTCAGGTCGACGTGACTAGTCAGCGTTTGCAGCAAGAATTCGGAAAGCGGGGTGGCGCGATCAATGGCCGCCTGGAATGCCTCTTTGCCCAGATCTCGGACGTAGCTGTCGGGATCGTGCTCGGTCGGTAAAAAAGCGAAAGCCAGGACTTTTTGCTCGGCCAGAGCTTCCAGACTGTTTTCCAGGGCGCGCCAGGCGGCTTTGCGACCTGCGGCGTCCCCGTCAAAGCAGAACACCACGCGGTCGACCATGCGCAGTAGCTTGCGGATGTGCGTGGTGGTCGTGGCGGTGCCCAGGGTGGCGACCGCATTGCCGATACCGTGCTGGGCGAGCGCCACCACATCCATGTACCCTTCAACCACGATGACCGTGTCTGTCTGGCGACAGCCTTCGCGGGCCTGCGGCAGGCCGAAGACTTCGCGGCCTTTTTCGAAGAGCGGCGTTTCCGGGGAGTTCAGGTATTTGGGTTCGCCCTGGTCCAGAATGCGGCCACCAAAAGCGATGACCTGGCCTTTCTGATCCAGAATCGGGAACATGACCCGGTCACGGAATCGATCATAACGGCGCTTCTGTTCGTTCTCAATGACGAGACCGGCCTTGATCAGTGTCTGAAACGCGGGAGTGTCATAGTCGGGAAAAAGCGGGCGCAGATTTTGCCAGCCTTCCGGAGCGTAGCCGATCCCGAAGCGAGCGGCGATTTCCCCGGTGAGTCCGCGGCCTTTCAGATAGGCAATGGCCCTCGGTGATTTTTTGAGCTCGTCCCGATACAGTTTGTGTGCCTTGAGCATCACCTCATAGAGTGACGGGCCCTCGTCATTCTGGCTGACCGGTTTACGGAAGGCGCGATCATTGTCCTCTTGCGGGACCGTCAGGCCAGAATGCCGGGCGAGCTCTTCAATCGCATCGGGGAAGCTGAGCCCCTGGTGTTCCATGAGAAAGCCGATGGCCGTGCCATGTGCCCCGCAACCAAAGCAGTGATAAAACTGTTTGGCCGGGCTGACGGTGAAGGAGGGTGACTTTTCCTTGTGGAACGGGCAGCATGCTGCGTAATTGGCACCGGCCTTTTTGAGGGGCACCACGCGGTCGATGATTTCGACAATATCTGTCCGGGCTAACAGCTCCTGGATGAAAGATTCCGGAATCATCGTGGTGCCCGGTCGGTGCGCAAGTTAGCCCTGCAGGGCGGCTTTGACCTGTTGCGAAACAACGGCCAGGTCGGTCTTGCCGGCGAGCTGGGGCTTCAGAATGCCCATGACCTTGCCCATATCGGCCGGGCTGCTGGCACCGGTCTGGGCGATGGCGGCCTGAACGGCTGCAGCCACATCCTCCGCCGACATCTGGGCCGGTAGGTAGGGGCTGAGGACATCGATTTCAGCACGTTCGGCAGCGGCCAGCTCTTCGCGTCCGGCCTGTTCGTACTGGGTAATACTGTCACGGCGCTGCTTGATCAGCTTGTCGACGACGGTCACGACGGCGGCATCATCGAGGGTGATGCGCTCGTCCACTTCGCGTTGCTTGATAGCGGCCATGAGCAGGCGAATGGCATTCAGGCGTTCGCTGTCGCGTGCCTTCATGGCAGTTTTCATATCGTCCTGGATACGGTCTTTGAGGCTCGTCGTCATGATTTAAAAATCCGTGGCTGATAAAACGGCAAAAGCCGCCGGAGGCCGGCGGCTTTCGAGAATCGGCGCTAGGCGGCGATTAGTAGAGCTTGCGCGGCAGCTGCTGGCTGCGCAAGCGCTTGTGCAGGCGCTTTACGGCAGCAGCCAGTTTGCGCTTACGCTCAGCCGTCGGCTTTTCGTAGAACTCACGGGCACGCAGTTCGGTCAGCAGACCGGTTTTTTCGACAGTGCGCTTGAAGCGGCGCATGGCGACTTCGAACGGCTCGTTTTCTTTTACGCGAACGCTAGGCATTCAATCAACTCCAATTGTTTTGTGTACTGAACCGGCAGAAACAGGCGCCAGGACAGGGAATGAAATCTTTAGAACTGACTATCTTACGACAAAAACCGGAAAATTCCAAATATTCCTTTGATGCCTTGGTTGGTGCTGGGGAATCGTTACAATAGCGACCCATGAATGCCCATCTTTCCAGAGCCGATACTGTACGCCCGCCCGTGGTCCTTGGGGTGGAGTCCTCTTGCGACGAAACCGGTGTCGCATTGGTCACGCTGGATCCGGCAACAGGCGCGCCCCGCCTGTTGGGCCAGGCGTTGCATACCCAGGTGGCCATGCATGCGGCTTATGGTGGCGTCGTACCGGAGCTGGCCTCACGGGACCATATTCGCCGGGTGGTGCCCCTGCTAAGACAGACGCTGGCCGATGCCGGCATGGCACTGGCCGATGTGGATGCCATCGCCTATACCGCCGGGCCGGGCCTGGCCGGTGCGTTACTGGTCGGTAGTGCCTTTGCCGAATCGCTGGCCTTTGCACTGGATAAGCCGGTGTTGCCCGTTCATCACCTTGAAGGCCATCTGCTTTCACCGCTGTTGGCTGAGGAACCACCGGCCTTTCCGTTTGTGGCGCTGTTGGTCTCAGGCGGCCACACCCAGCTGATGCGGGTCACGCGAGTTGGGGAATACGAATTACTGGGCGAAACGCTGGATGACGCTGCGGGCGAGGCCTTTGATAAAACCGCCAAGTTGCTGGGCTTGGGTTACCCGGGGGGGCCGGCGCTTGCCAAACTGGCAGAAACCGCTGATCCGGCGCTCGTGGCCGAGATCAAGCTACCACGTCCCATGCTGCATTCCGGCGATCTGGAATTCAGCTTTGCCGGCCTGAAAACGGCCGTGTTAACGCGAGTTAAAGCGGCAGAAGCGGCCGGTGGTTTAAATGAGGCGATGCGTGCTGCATTGGCTGCCGCTGTCGAGCAGGCCATTACGGATGTCCTGGTTGCCAAGTCGGTGCAGGCGTTAAAAACGACGGGGCTCAATCGGCTGGTCGTGGCGGGGGGGGTCGGCGCCAATCGGCATCTGCGCGAAACGCTGATCACGGCCTGCCGGCGTCGGAGGGCGGATGTGTATTTCCCCGCGTTGAGTCTTTGTACCGATAACGGTGCGATGATCGCGCTGGCCGGGCTATTGCGCTGGGTAGGCGGTTCTGAGAAGAAAACGGCCGGTGGTTTTGCGGTCAGGCCGCGTTGGCCCTTAATCGACGCCTAGTGTTTCTTTTTGCTGCCGATTTTGCTTTCCTGTCCAGCCAGCAGGCGACGCAGGTTGCCGGCGTGCTTGATCAGCAGCATGGAAGCCATCAATGTCACCGGCACGATCACGGGTGTGGGTAAGCCCATCAGGACGGCATAGGCGGGCGCAAGCAGTGCCGCAGTGATGGCCGACAATGACGAATAGCGTAGTGTGAATGCCATGAACAGCCAGGTGGCCAGCGTGGCCAGGCCGAGGGGCCAGTAAAGCGCCAGCAGGACGCCGGCCGAGGTTGAGACGCCTTTGCCACCCTTGAACCCGAGAGTCACCGGGAAAACATGACCTAGAAACGCCACCAGACCGATCCAGCCGAGCAAATCCGCGGGCAGTCCCATTAGCGCGGCAACGCCGATGGCGATGGCGCCCTTGGCGGCATCACCGAACAGCGTTAGAAACGCCGCCAGCTTATTCCCTGTACGCAGTACATTGGTTGCCCCGGGGTTGCCCGAGCCAAAGCTGCGCGGATCGGCCAGGCCAAAGGCCTTGGATACGACTACGGCAAAGGGAATGCAGCCAATCAGGTAGGCCAGAACGGCTGTGCCGATCAGTAACGACAGGTGGCCGTCCAGCGGCAGAATCCGGGTAATAAAATCAGGCGTCATAGGGTTTGTGGGTATAGAGTCCGTCTGTCAGCTACAATGCGGCCGCAGCGCAGGCATTGTAGCGCGCTCGCCCGTCAAAAACGACTGTGTGCCATGGACATCATTTTTATCGAATCCTTTCGTGTCGAGACTCTGATCGGTATTTATCCGCGTGAGCGGATTGTGCCGCAGCCGGTGGTCTTTGATCTCAGGATCGGCCATTCCACCGCAACGGCCGGTGCCAGTGACGACATCCATGACACCATTGATTACGCCGAAGTCGTGGCCCGTCTGCGTCAGGAACTGGCAGTCAAGCACTTCCAGCTATTGGAAAAGCTGGCCGAGTATGTGGCGACGTTACTCCTGGAAGATTTTGGCGCCCAGTGGGTGCAGGTCTCAGTGGCCAAACTGGGCATGATGCCGGGCGTGGCGCGGGTTGGCGTGGTGATTGAGAGAAGCGCTTAGCCGCGAGGGTGGTGTTTTTCGTGGAGCGACTTCAAACGCTCGCGGGCCACATGCGTATAAATCTGTGTCGTTGTAATGCTGGCATGGCCCAGCAAGAGCTGCACGACCCGCAAATCAGCGCCGTGGTTAATCAGATGCGTGGCGAAGGCATGGCGTAGCACGTGTGGGGATAAGCGTTCACGCGGAATGCCTGCTTTGACGCCATAGCGTTTGATAATCTGCCAGAAGCCCTGTCGCGTCAGCGGCTTGGTTTTCTGTCCGATGAAGATGACATCCGCCGGCTGTCCTCCGGTCAGTTCCAGGCGGGCGCTTTCCATGTACCGTTGAATGGCATCAAGCGCTGCTTCGCCCATGGGAACGAGTCGCTCCTTATCGCCTTTCCCCATGACCCGCACGATACCCATGTCGCGGTTCAGATCCGTCAGACGCAGATTGACTAGTTCCGAGACGCGCAATCCGGTGGCGTAAAGCACCTCCAGCATCGCCAGATCGCGTAGCCCTCGTGGCGTATGGGTATCCGGCGCCTGCAGTAACGCATCCACATGCGCTTCACTCAGGGTCTTGGGTAGGCGTCCCGGCCGAATCGGCATGACCAGTGCTCGCGTCGGATCGTCCGCTCGCTCGCCGCGTGCCACAGACCACCGGTAGTAGCGGCGTAGGGTTGAGATGGCGCGTGCCTGCGAGCTCGGTTTGTGATGCTGTGATAGATGCGCGACGTAGCGGTTCAGATCCACCTCGCTGGCCGCCCGCAGGGTGCTGTGGTGTTTAATCAACCAGTGCGCCAGTGCCGTCAGGTCTCGCCGATAACTGGCAAGCGAGTTGGCGGAAAGCCCCGCTTCCAGCCAGAGGCTGTCGCAGAAGATATCGACGACCTGCTGTGCATCGGCCGGTAGCGGTGGATGAACCGGGGCTCTAGGCATGGCCGAAGATGCTGGGGTTTTCACGGTCGAGCAGCCATGCTTTAAGTGTCAGCATGGGCCCATCGCTTTCATGATTGAAGCCCGTCAGACGGTTCCTGCCGGCCGAGATGATGCGATGGCAAGGGACAATCAGCGGTAGCGGATTACTGCCGAGCGCCTGGCCGACGGCACGTGGTGCGCTCTGCAACTGCGTTGCCAGTTCGGCATACGTGAGTAGATCGCCGGCTTGGGTGGCGCACAGTGCATGGCGCAATCGTTTCTGAAAAGCCGTGCGCGGCAAACCCAGCGGCAATGTAAAAGCATAGGCAGGGTCGGCAAACCAACGGGTTAACTGCCGACGGATCTCTTCCAGTAGCGGGTCACGAATACCGCAAACCGTCGCATATGCCGTACGCCTGGATGGCGGATCCGTCAGAAAGACCAGCGCATCCAGCGCATCACCTTCCGGTGTCAGCAGTATGCCCAGGTGAATCGTTTCGCGTAGGCTGGTCGGTGCCTGCGGCGCGACATCGCCGAGCTGCAGAATGGCATCAAAGCCACCGGTTGTTTTAGCCGCGGATTTCACCGTGCCCCAGCACGATCCACTTCTGCGAGGTTAACCCCTCCAGCCCCACCGGCCCGCGGGCATGAATCTTATCGGTGGAAATGCCAATTTCGGCACCCAGACCGTACTCGAAACCATCAGCAAAGCGCGTCGAGGCATTCACCATCACCGAGCTGGAATCGACTTCACGCAAAAAGCGCATCGCATTGCCGTAGTGGTCGGTCACAATGGCCTCGGTGTGTTGTGACGAATACGTGTTGATATGGGCAATGGCTTCATCCAGACCGGCGACCACTTTCACTGCAATCAACGGTGCCAGATATTCCGTGACCCAATCTTCGGCAGTTGCGGCTTCGGCAAAGGGCAACAGCGCTTGGCTTTCAGCACAGGCGCGGATGACCACGCCTTTGTCTTTGAGCATGGCACCAATACGGGGCAGCAGGCTAGCAGCGAGACTACGGGCAATCAGCAGGGATTCGGTGGTGTTGCAGGTGCCATAGCGCTGGGTTTTGGCATTCTCAACGATACGCAGCGCCATCTCGGGGTCGGCGTTGTCGTCCACATAGACGTGGCAGTTACCATCCAGGTGCTTGATCATCGGCACGCGGGATTCCTTGATCAGGCGCTCAATAAGACCCTTGCCGCCACGCGGCACGATCACGTCGATGTCGTCACGCAGGGTAATCAGAATGCCGACGGCGGCGCGATCCGTCGTGTCAATGCATTGCACCCCCTGGGCGGGTAGGCCGGATTCAGACAGGCTCTGTTGCACCAGTGCGGCAATCGCCCGGTTGCTGTTCAGGGCTTCGGAGCCACCCCGGAGAATGGTGGCGTTGCCGGATTTGATGCAGAGCGCTGCGGCATCCGCCGTCACGTTCGGGCGGGCTTCATAAATGATGCCGATCACGCCGAGCGGCACGCGCATTTTGCCCACCTGAATGCCGGACGGCCGGGTGCTCATGTCGGTGATGCTCCCTACCGGGTCGGGTAGGGCGGCAATCTGTTCCACACCTTGTGCCATGGCTTCAATGCCCTTGTCGCTGAGTGTCAGGCGATCCAGCATGGCGGCGTCCAGACCGTTTTTGCGAGCGGCGTCCAGATCCAGATCGTTCGCAGTGCGTAAGGCCGCTGCCTGGGCACGGATCAGTCGAGCCAGCGCGAGCAGCGCATTGTTTTTCTGTTCAGTCGAGGCGCGCGCCATGCCACGGGAGGCTGCACGGGCGTCCTTGGCTAATTGGCGAATGGCCTGGTCTAGCGAGGTGTTGGTTTCTGTCGTCATGATGGAATGATGCGGTTAGCAGAGTTCTAAAGCAAGTGCGGCAAGTTCGGTCCACGGGTCGCCTTGGCCGATGCCCTTGGATAGCCGGTCAATGCGGGCGATATGTTCCAGGGCTGTGCGCCAGGAGATTTTGGTTCTGCGGTTCGCCGCGTTGCGTAGCTGCTGGGCGCGTTGGGGTGCCAGCCGCATGGTGCGCAGGCGGTTATCGGGCGAATCACCAGGGGCGGTGAGCTGTACCAGCGCACGGGTATCTTCGGCCAGCCAGTACAGGATCAACGGCAGGGCTTCACCCTGTTCCCGCAAGCCGGCGAGTGTGCGCGAGAAGCGCGCCAGATCGCCATCCAGTAAAGCCCCGCGCAGCATATCCATATCCAGGCGGGCCACATCGGCCACGGCACTCTTGATCTGATCCAGTGTTAGCGGACCAGCCGGGTAGAGTAGTGCCAGTTTGAGCACTTCCTGGTTGGCGGCCAGCAGGTTGCCTTCGACGTGGTGGGCAATGTAATCCAGCGCATCCGGTGGTGCGGATTGCTGTTGCCGGGCCAGGCGTTCGCCCAGCCAGCGCGGCAAGGCTTTGATGCTGGGCGGCACACAAGGGATGACGATGGCGTTTTTACTACTCAGAAAATTCTGGAACCAGCTGGCTTTCTGTTCGCGCCAGCCGAATTCGTGCAAGGTCATCAGAATCAGCGAATCGCTGGCCGTCGGGCCAGATTGCTCCAGGAGTGCCTGCAGGGCTTCCGGCCCGCCGCGGCCCAGTTTGCCGGTGGGGACTCGCAGTTCAACGATCTTGCTGCCGCCGAACAACGAGCCACCTTGGGTGGCATAGGCCAGCAGTTTCCAGTCGAAAGGATGGCTGACGGTGAGGACTTCCCGCTCATCAAAGCCTTTGGCGCGTGCCGCCGTGCGAATGGCGTCGGCGGCTTCAATCACCAATAGCGGGTCATCGCCATGAATGGCGTAAATCGGCGCCAGCGGGCCATTCAGATGGGCAGCCAGACGACCTGTGCCATCCGTGCCGCCCAGATTCACTGCATGCCTCCCAGGGGTTGCATGCCGGTGGGAGTGGTCAGTACCTGATTGCTGTTTGCTGCGGGTGATTTGCCCGAGTTTGTCGAGCCCATGTCTGATTTCTGTTTTTTGGGGGCAGTCAGCACAGTACCGGCCGG
>CAYLWV010000040.1:11697-14627 GCA_964387485.1 uncultured Dechloromonas sp.
AACGCGCAGAATCACCTCGGTCCGGTCCTTATACTCATCCGGCACGACGCCGATACCGTTGGCCCGGAGCTGAGCCTTTAGCACCTGGGCGAACGGTGAGGTATCGGGTACGCCCGAGACGTAGACCGTCTTGAACGGCAGATCGACGCTGATGGCACCGCGCAGTTTGAAACCGCAGCCAACCAGAATGGCCAGCCCTAGAGCGGCCAGCAACATGCTGCGTAGCGTCTGGCGCAAGGTCGTAACAACGGGGAGGTGCATCATGAGCGTGCCTCGTTTCGATGGAATCGCTTAGGCGACGATATTGACCAGACGACCTGGAACCACCACCACTTTTTTGGGTGCGGTGCCGTTGAGCTGCTTCTGGGCGGCTTCACTGGCCAGTGCGGTGGCTTCAATCGTGGCCTTGTCGGCTTCGGCGGCAACACGGATGCTGCCACGATGCTTGCCATTGATCTGCAGGACCAGCTCGATTTCCGACTGGACCAGTGCTGCCGAGTCACAGATCGGGAAGCGTTGCGTGGCCACGTTTTGACCCGGCTTCAGTTCGGTATAGATCGCTTCGCCAATGTGCGGCACGATCGGGAACAGCATCAGTACAGCGGCTTCCAGAAGTTCCTGGCGCAGCGCACGGCCGGCGCCATCGTCCAGTGGTGTTTTGTCGGCGGCATTGAGTAGCTCCATCACGGCAGCAATCACCGTGTTGAACTGCTGGCGGCGACCGTAGTCGTCCGATACCTTTTGAATGGTCTGATGCAGTTTGCGGCGCAGATCCTTCTGCGCGTCACTCAGTGCCGTGGTGTTATCGGCAGCGGTCACGATGCCGGCCGAGACATGTTCAAAGGCCAGTTTCCATAAACGACGCAGGAAGCGGTGTGCACCTTCCACGCCGGCGTCCGACCATTCCAGTGACTGGTCGGGCGGGCTCGCGAACATCATAAACAGACGCGCCGTATCGGCACCGTACTGATCAATCAGAATCTGCGGATCAACGCCGTTGTTCTTCGATTTCGACATCTTTTCCGTGCCGCCGATGATCACCGGCTGGCCGTCGGCTTTGAGCACGGCACCCGTGGGGCGACCACGTTCATCGGTGGCGACATCCACGTCGGCCGGGTTGAACCACAGTTTTTTGCCACCCTCGGCGTCACGATAGAAAGTGGGGGCCACCACCATGCCCTGCGTCAGCAGATTCTTGAAGGGTTCGTTCAGTGTAAAGCCGTTGTCCTTGAACAGATCCACATCGCGCATCAGCTTGGTAAAGAAGCGCGCATAGAGCAGGTGCAGAATGGCGTGTTCGATACCGCCGATGTATTGATCCACACCGCCCTTGAGCCAGTAGGCCGCACGTTCATCGACCATGGTTTCCGGGTTGTTGGCACAGGCGTAACGCACGAAGTACCACGACGATTCGACGAAGGTGTCCATCGTATCGGTTTCACGCTTGGCCGCCTTGCCGCACTTCGGGCAGGTGGTTTCGTAAAATTCGGGCATGCGGGCCAGTGGCGAACCCGCGCCGGTGATTTCCACGTCTTCCGGCAACACGACCGGTAGTTGGTCGTCCGGCACCGGTACATCGCCGCAATCGGCGCAGTGGATGATCGGAATCGGGCAGCCCCAGTAGCGCTGACGCGAAATACCCCAATCACGCAAGCGGAACTGGGTTTTCTTCTCGCCCAGGTTTTTTGCAGCCAGGTCGGCGGCAATCTTGTCTACGGCCTGACTGTAGTTCAAGCCATCATAAACGCCGGAATTAATGCAAAGACCACGTTGCTTATCGCCATACCACTCCTGCCAGGCGGTGGTGTCGAAGGTCTCGCCTTCCACGGCAATCACTTGCGTCATCGGCAGATGGTATTTTTTGGCGAAAGCAAAGTCGCGTTCGTCATGGGCCGGCACGGCCATCACGGCGCCATCGCCATAGCCCATCAATACGTAGTTGCCTACCCACACCGGTACCTGAGCACCGGTGATCGGGTGGGTCACGGTGACACCGGTATCCACACCGGATTTCTCCATGGTGGCCAGATCCGCTTCGGCCACGCCGCCCTGCTTGCAGTCGGCAATAAAGGCGGCCACGGCCGGGTTCTGTGCGGCGGCTTTCTGGGCCAGCGGGTGCTCCGGGGCAACAGCTACATAGGTCACACCCATGATGGTGTCCGCCCGGGTGGTGAAGACCCACAGTTGCTCGTCCTTGCCATCCTGTGTGTACGGGAAGGCAAAGCGTACACCCACGCTCTTACCAATCCAGTTTTTCTGCATCAGGCGCACCTGTTCAGGCCAGCCGGTCAGCGTGTCCAGGTCGTTGAGCAGTTCGTCGGCGTATTGGGTAATCGCCATGTAGTACATGGGGATCTCGCGCTTTTCAATCAGCGCACCAGAACGCCAGCCGCGGCCGTCGATCACCTGTTCGTTGGCCAGTACGGTTTGATCCACCGGATCCCAGTTCACCGTCCCCAGCTTTTTATAGATCAGGCCTTTTTCATAGAGACGGGTGAAGAGCCATTGTTCCCAGCGGTAGTACTCGGGGGTACAGGTGGCCAGTTCGCGAGACCAGTCAAAGGCAAAGCCCAGGCGCTGTAGTTGTGCGCGCATGGCGTTGATGTTGGCGTAGGTCCAGTTGGCCGGTGGTACATTATTTTGCAGGGCGGCGTTTTCAGCGGGCATACCGAAGGCATCCCAGCCCATCGGCTGCAGCACATTGAAACCCTGCATGCCGTGATATCGCGCCAGCACATCACCAATGGTGTAGTTGCGCACGTGTCCCATGTGCAGCTTGCCGCTGGGGTAGGGAAACATCGACAGGCAGTAATACTTGGGCCGGTCGGGGTTTTCTACCGCGAGATCGGTACGGGCGTTTTGCCAGTGGGTTTGTGCGGCCGTTTCAATGTCGGCGGGCAGATATTTTTCCTGCATGGCGTTTTATCGTT
>CAYLWV010000041.1:0-1564 GCA_964387485.1 uncultured Dechloromonas sp.
GAACCTGGTCGATGGTGATCTGGGTGCCAACTTCTGCCGGTATCTGTTCTACTTTGATTTTTTCACCTGCGACAACGCGATACTGCTTGCCGCCGGTTTTTATGACCGCGTACATGTTGGACTCCAAAGGGATATTGCAAAGAACTCGCAAGTCTACGCAAAAAATCCTTTGTTGTCAAAGTGTTTGCCCTTTTTGCCCTTCAGGGATGATCCCAGGTGGGCTTTTGCCTTGACGCGGGGCGCTGGCGCCCGT
The DNA here is from genome assembly GCA_964387485.1 of uncultured Dechloromonas sp. Taxonomy (GTDB): domain Bacteria; phylum Pseudomonadota; class Gammaproteobacteria; order Burkholderiales; family Rhodocyclaceae; genus Fluviibacter. The sequence continues at coordinate 254 of CAYLWV010000041.1, forward strand.
AAATTCGCCTATTTTACGCCTACAGACGGTCTCTTCGCGTGACAGCCAGCACCAGCCAACTCTCCAAACCGTTATTTGCTACATTGATCGCCGATGAAATGCGGCAGGTTGATGACGTCATCCGCGCCTCCCTGCATTCGGAGGTGGTGCTGGTGCGGCAGGTCTCGGAATACATTATTCACAGCGGCGGCAAACGTCTGCGCCCGGCCTTGCTGTTGCTGACGGCGGGTGCCTGCGGCGTACCCGGCCCGCAGGCGCGTACCCTGGCCGCAGTGGTGGAATTCATTCATACCGCCACGCTGCTGCATGATGATGTGGTGGATGAGTCCAGCTTACGCCGTGGTCGGGAAACGGCCAACGAACTGTTCGGCAATGCGGCCAGTGTACTGGTGGGTGACTTCCTGTACTCCCGTGCCTTCCAGATGATGGTGTCGGTGGGGCGGATGCGCGTGATGGAAGTGCTGTCGGAGGCGACCAATATCATCGCCGAAGGCGAAGTGCTGCAGCTCATGAATTGCCATGATGCGGACGTGAACGAAGAACGCTATTTGCAGGTCATTCGCTACAAGACGGCCAAGTTGTTCGAAGCCGCTTCGCGCCTCGGTGGCGTGTTGGCCGATGCCGATACGTCACTGGAAGACGGCCTGGCTCGTTATGGCATGCATCTGGGGACGGCCTTCCAGATTATTGACGATGTACTTGATTACTCGGGCAATGAAGCGGATACCGGCAAGCATTTGGGCGACGATCTGGCGGAAGGCAAGCCGACATTGCCGCTCATCTACGCTCGTGATCGAGGGACTCCGGAAATTGCAGCTGCGATTCGCAAAGCCATCGAGTCGGGTGGGCTAGAAGAGTTCGATGCGGTGCTTGAGGCCGTGCATGCCAGTGGCGCCCTCGATATGGCACGTGATGCGGCACAACGGGAAGCCGCGCTGGCGCGGGAGGCGCTCCATGGCCTGCCGGATTCCATCTTCAAGCAGGCGCTGGAAGAACTGGCCGACTTTGCCGTCGCCCGTTCACACTAATCACGAGGCAACGGCATGGATCACCAGGCGTTTATCGAACTGATGGGCGAATGGGGTGATGCCCTGGGCGTTGCCGTCATCGTGATCGGTGTGCTCTGGGGCTTGGCGCGCTTTCCGTTTGACCTGACGCGTCGCGGTTTTGATGTGGCCTATACGGGAATTCGTAACCAGATCATTCGTACATTGCTGCTCGGGCTGGAAATTCTGGTGGCTGCCGACATCATCCGTACCGTGGCCGTGAGTCCGACGTTGACCAGCGTTGCAGTGCTGGCTGCGATTGTGG
>CAYLWV010000041.1:1664-9366 GCA_964387485.1 uncultured Dechloromonas sp.
ACCGTGGCCGTGAGTCCGACGTTGACCAGCGTTGCAGTGCTGGCTGCGATTGTGGCGATCCGCACCTTCCTGAGCTGGTCCCTGATTCTGGAAATGGAAGGTCGTTGGCCCTGGCAGAAGGCGCCGCCGAAGAACTGAGCTTCCAGTTTTATTCGCTGCGTTAAAAACAATGGGCCGCAATAGCGGTCCATTGTTTTACATCAATGCGAATGTCAGCGCTTTGCTGTTGTCTTTCGGGCAGCAGGTTTAGTCGGGGCCTTGGCTGCTGATTTGACAGCAGGCTTTGCAGCAGCCTTCGTCATGGTTTTGGCGGTTGTTCTCGCGGATGCTTTTGGTGCCGGGGCTTTGGCGGGGGTCTTGGGTGCCACCAGTGTTTTAGGGTGATGCTTTAACGCATTGCCCTGGCCCGTAGTTGTTTCAAAAACATAGGCCATCGTTGCGTTCTGGTTCGTCATGGGATCTGGTGACTCTGCCGTAAACCGAGCCTTGCGGTGGACATCATAGGTGACGAAGTTTTCACCTTTGGTCGGAATGTCCAGGCAGCCCGGGTCAGCGAAGGTGTTGTTCATGTCGGCCAACCCCATGGCCCAGTGCCGCTGCATGCTCTCGGCACTGAACTCGGCGTCCTTGTACTGACCCTCACCGGTTTTGTTCTGGTAGATGAGCTGAATCACATTGAAGTTGGAGCCCATGGCTTGTTCTGCCATTTGGTCAAAGAACGGGTCAGCTTTGCGAACTGATTCGGGTATCCGGCCAATCGTTTCGAGTAGTCGTTGCCGCATCCGGTGGATGTTACGTACCGTATCGGTAATGGCGCGCGTCCGGCTGGAGTACTGGATGTCCTTCTGGCGCTCGGAGATTTCGAAGATGTTGGCGGGTAGTTTTCCGTGGGCGCTCCACAGGTCCACCTGAAAGATCAGCGTATCCAGGCTGGCAGTTTCATTCATGATGTACATGAGGGGGGTATTGGATACGCAGCCACCATCCCAATAGTATTCGCCGTCGATTTCTACGGCCGGGAAACCGGGCGGCAGTGCGCCGGAAGCCATGACGTGCTCGGGGCCGATCATCATGTGATGATTGTCGAAGAAAACGAAGTTGCCCGTGCCCACATTGGTGGCGCCCAGCGATAGGCGCATGGCGTCCTTGTGGTTGATCCGGTCGAAATCGACCAGGCGCTCCAGGGTGGTTTTGAGGGGAGCCGTGTCATAAAAACTGACCTGGCTCGGGTTGCCGAAACCGGGGGCAAAAGGACGCGGATAGAAGAACTCGTTCTGGCCTTCCAGAATAGCCATGCTGGCGGCATAGGAGCCGAAGGCTTTGTCGACAGTGTTCTTGATAGTTTCCTGAAACGGTGCGAAGCCTACGCCCAGCGCGTTGACCGCTTCGGCGACGAAACTGGCTGTCATTGAGGGTGGGCGGCAGACGGTATCCCAGAAGTCATGCAGCCGCTCAACCCGTTTTTCCGGCGGGTTACCCGCCACCAGCGCGGCGTTAATGGCGCCAATCGAAATGCCGGCGACCCAGGTCGGTTCGATGCCCGCCTCCGCTATGCCGTTGTACACACCAGCCTGGTAGGAACCCAGGGCGCCGCCCCCCTGAAAAATGAGGGCAACCTGTTTGTAAGGCGGGAGCTGGATTTTTTTCATGCCGCGATTCCTTGGTGGGTATCTGTCGTGCTGACGTTATTGTTGGATGACCGCATTATGCAATGTATCATTCGGCTTCGCCATAATTCACTGATTTTTAGCGACTTTTCTTTCGTTTGCTTTCAAGGGGGTCGTGGCTCTTTGTATGTCTACGTTGCGCTGGTTGCCTGCTCTGGAATTCCCGATATCGCCTGAAAATATGGCGAGGCTGTGGGCCGGTCTGAAATTCGGTCTGGTGACTCTGACCACGTTTTCACTGGCGCTGTTTGTCGGCTTCGAGGCATTGATTGATAGCGCCGGCCTGGCCGGGATGTCTGCCGCCGTGTTGTCACAACCCAATGCGGGTGCCGTTTTTGCCAAAAGTTATGCGCGCCTGTTCGGTACCATTTCCGGTGGCGTGGCTTGCGTGGCCCTGTTCTGGATATTTCCTCAGGCTCCCTGGCTGTTTGCGGCAGGGCTAGCCATCTGGATGGGTGTTTGCGCCTACTGGGGGGGAAAACTCAAGTACTTTGCCTCCTATGCGTCTATCCTCGGTGGTTATACCGCCGCCATTGTGGCGATGGATACGAATAATCCGGAAGTGGCGATGGTTACTGCTGGTAATCGTATCAGCGTCATTGTGATCGGAATTCTTGCAGTGGCCTTTGTGTTTGGTCTGATGCATGTGCGCCGGGGCTTTAAAACCTATCTGCCGCCACTGCTCGAGATGAATGACCGGATTATTGTTCAGGCGCAACAGGCCGTGAATCATCCGGAAACTTATGACCACGTGGCGACGATGCGACAATGGGCCGCTGACATTGAGGCGATGCACCAAAGTTTGGAATATGCCGGCGCAGAGGATCCCGAGGTGGCGCTACATGCGCGATCAATTCGTTGTGGCCTGAATGAGCTTTTTGCGGATGTTGCGGATTTCAATATCCGTCTCAAGGAACTCGGGCTGTTGCTGAAAGACTCTCCGGAACGGGCGTTTGCCGATGAGATCAACGACGGACTTCTGGCCGCGTTTCATGCGCGCCTACAGGAAACGGATGCGGAGGCGGATCAGCGCATGGTCAAGCTGCGCCAGCGTGTGCTGGATTACTTTACCGCACAGAGCGAGCCTAATCTGCTGGATCGTTCACGCTTGCTCGCAGAGATCCATGCGGCTCGTAAGTTGATTGACACGATGAACCGTATTCGGCGCGGGCGGCAGACCTTCGATGAGGAAAATATTCGTCCGTTGGGTCAGGCAACCACCGTGTACCAAAATCTTTACAATGGATTCGTGGTTGCAATCACCTTCTTGGTGGCTTGGGGGATCTTTATCGTCGATGAGTGGCAGCCAGGTGGCTTGCTATTCGTGGTGATGATCTCGACGCTCATGCTGGTCGTTGTGATTACGGAAGATCCGGCGGCGGTAATTAAAGTGGCTTACCTGGGGGCGCTGGGCTGCGTTTTTCCGGCCTTACTCTGTCAGCAGGTATTAATGCCCTTGGGAAGCGGTTTCCCATGGCTCGTGCTGAGTTTTGCCGTACTGATTATTCCATGCAGCATTCTGAAGTCTTTTCCGACGACTGCCGGCATGGGCAACATGTTCATGATGTTTGGCATGATGCTGGCGTTGCCGGATAACCAGATGCAGTACAACCTGCAGCTATTTCTGAACAATGCGCAGTCCCTGGTCGGGGCGACGATGTTGTGCCTGGCGTCCGTACTGATTTTTTATCCCGTACGGAACCGTGGCAAAGTGCAGCGAATCGAGCGGCATGCAGGCGCGGAGCTGCGTCGTCTTCAGGGACATCTGCGTGCGGATCGTTTTGCCGAATGGGAAGACCGTCTGCAGGAGCGTGTTGGCCTGATCGATCGGATCGCCAGCTTGAAAGGTACCGTTGTCGCTACTGAGTCGATCAAGGCGCTTCTGGTAATGCTGCGGGTGGCTCGGTGCTTCCGACGTCAGAATTCCGATTTGAAAGGGCTTGTCCTTTCAAAGACCTTGCGTCAGCAGTTGGATAAAGCGGAATGGTTCTGGTCGCGTCAGATCGAAAGCCCCGAACGCTTTCAACAGGTTGCCCTTGGTTTGGTGGATGCGCTGATGCTCGAAGCCCGGAATCAACCGGCGCATCAGCTAGAATTGCAGGCTGCCGCCCAGGAGTGGCGGATGATTGCCCAGAATAATCAGATGCTAGCCTCTTTGCCATGTTAGCCAACGTCGACATTTACGGTTTCTACATTTCCCCGTTTGCGGCCGATGTGGTGACCACATTGGTAGTGTTTTACTTTGTACGCAAAGGACTGGCACGGTTTGGTATCAATCGGATGGTCTGGCATCCGAATCTGTTCGAGATTGCACTCTTCTCGATCATTCTCTGTGTATTTGTCATGATTAGGGCAAGTGGTTAAGGTATGAAGGCATGAATCCATGAATACGGACTGGAAGAAGCGCATTCCCGATTGGGTGCCGACCGACCGTTCGCTGGTCGGTGTACTCGTGACTCTGTTATTTGTCGTGGTCGCTATCTATCTTGGCTGGGTGCTGTGGAATCTTTACATGCGTTCGCCGTGGACACGGGATGCCTTCGTACGGGCCGAAGTAGCTGACGTGGCAACGGAAGGCGTCTCAGGTTATGTCACGGCGATTTACGTCAAGGACAACCAGAAGGTTCAGGCCGGTGATCCGTTGTTCGACATTGATCCGACGCGTTATCAGTATGCGGTGAAGGAAGCTGAAGCCCAGTACGAAACCGCCAAGAAAAAACTGGTGCTGCAAAAATCGCTGGCCAAGATGCGGATGAATGCACAGGGTGCGGTTTCGGTACAGGATAAACAGATCTATGAAACGGATGCCGAAGTCGCGCAGGACAACGTTGATAACGCCAAAGCGGCTCTGGATCTGGCCAAATACAATCTATTCCGGACCAAGGTGGTGGCACCGTGTGATGGTTACATGACCAACATGCGTTTACGCATGGGGGATTATGCGAGCTCGGGTGTTTCACAAATGCAGATCGTGGATAACACCACGTTCTGGATTGAAGGCTATTTCGAAGAAATCAAACTGATCAACGTCAAGGTAGGTGCCAAGGCCACCATCAAGCTGATTGCTTACCCGCAGATTCTGCAAGGGGAGGTGAAGAGTATCGGACGTGGTGTTCTGAATCAGAACAACGCGCCAGGTTACCAGGGCTTGCAGAACGTCAATCCGATTGATGCCTGGATTCGCCTGGCGCAACGGATTCCGGTACATATTGCCATTACCAATGTCCCAGAAGGCGTGTTCCTTGCAGCGGGTCTGACGGCTAGCGTAGACGCGGGGCCGGAGGCACAGCGTCTGCTGGAGCCACGTTCTCTGCTTGACTGGATCCAGCGATGGCTCGAGTTCAATATCTGATGCGTCGATTTCATCTACCTAGTGTGATGGCTGTTGTGTTGGCCAATGTCTTGAGTGGGTGCATGACCGGCCCGGACTTCGTGCCACCAAAAAACGAGCAGTTACCGACCGCCTTTTCGCGACCGGAGTTGATGCAGACACAAACGGTGATCGCTGATCCGAACGCACCGGATGCCGAGCTGCAAGCCGAAATCATGCGCTGGTGGGAAGTGTTTGAGGACCCGGTGCTGAATCGGATCATGAGTGCCGCGGTTGAAAACAACTGGGACGTGTTGATTGCCACACAGCGTATTGAGCAGGCGCGGGCCCAGGCCGTGAATGTGCGTTCCCAGTTGTTTCCGCAATTGTCTCTACAACCGTCCGTGACCCGCGAGCAGTTCGGTACTACCAACGCAACCACGGGGTTTTTGGCGCTACAGAATCTTGGTCTGGTGCCCATTAATGCCACCTGGGAGCCAGACGTTTTTGGCAGTATCAAGCGCAGCACCGAATCGCAAGTCGCCCGGGTTCGCGCAGCCGAGGAAAACCGACGCAATGTGCTGGTTTCCCTAACGGCTGAGCTGGCCAGCTATTACAGCAATCTGCGCATGGCCCAGGCCCAGATTGAGTATACGGAGCAAGCCATTCAAGCAGCCAAGCGTCGGCTTGAGCTGACGCGCGTGTTGCTGAGCAAGGGGATCGATAGTGATCTCAATCTGGCGCAGTTCGAGCAGGCCTATGAGCTGCAGCTCAGCCAATTGCCGCCGCTCAGAGTGCAGCGAGATTGGGCAATGTACCAATGTGCCTTTCTGGCGGGGGGCTTCCCGCTGGATCTGCAAGCGACACTCGTGAAACCGGGTCAGCCGCTGCTGACTAAAAAGAGCTTGCCTACCGCGCTGCCCTCGCAAATGTTGCGCAACCGGCCGGATATCCGCCAAGCCGAGCAGGTGCTCGCAGCATCTACCGCCAATATCGGGGTTGCCGAGGCCGCTTTCATGCCCAATTTCAGCATTCCGCTCGGTGCCGGCTTTAACTCAACGACCTTGGGTCTATTGTTTAATCCTGCAAGTTTTATCTGGAATATCGGTGCCAATTTGACGCAGCCGTTGTTTACCGGCGGTCAGTTACAGGCGGGGTTGGCCTTGGCCAACGCCACCCGCGAGCAGGATCGGTTGGCTTATGAGAAGGCCGTGCGATCAGCCGTGACAGATGTTGAAAAAGCGCTGACAGGCTTTGATAACTATCGAAACCAGCGCGGCAAGCTGCAAAGCACGGTCGAGGCCCAGCAGCAGGTCTTTGTGAATAACGAGGTGCTGTTCAAGGTCGGTATCCAGCCGGAGTTCCAGTATCTGCAGTCTCTGATTACGCTGAACGGCAACCGGATCAGTCTGGTTCAGGCGCAGAATAACGAGGCGGTTCAGCTGATATCGCTCTACAAAGCTTTGGGCGGCGGTTGGCAGTGGGAGGTGCCGGTTTCACGTGATCCGGTAGATGACGGTATGACAACGCCTGGGACGATCCGTCAGATCCTGGATGACAATCTGGGAACATCCCTGTCCTCAGAAAAGCAAATGAAAGCAACTTTCAACACAACACGTGCAGAATGATTGCGATCACAGAGTTCGCGTATAGTCATCCGATCAACCCTTGGAGATGTGTTACATGAAGATTGAAGATATCCGCAAGAATGCTTTTGCGATGCCGTATCTGAGCCCGGCGTATTCGAAGGGGCCGTTCGAGTTTTTTGGCCGTGAATTTCTGATCATCTCTTACCGTACGGATCCGGAGCTGTTCCGAGCAGCCGTGCCGGAACCGCTGGGCGTGAAGGATCCGATCGTCAATTTCGAATTTATCCGTATGCCCGATTCGGCGGGTTTCGGTGACTACACGGAGAGCGGTCAGATTCTTGCCGTTGTCGACCAGGATGGTAAAGCCGCCGGCTATAGCAATTATCTTTATCTCGACGATGAAGCCCCCACGGCGGGTGGCCGTGAAATCTGGGGTTTCCCGAAGAAGCTGGCCAAACCCAGGCTGGCCATTGAAGGTGATGCACTGGTGGGTACGCTGAATTACGGTTCAATTCGCGTGGCGAATGGCACCATGGGCTACAAGTACACCCCGATGGATGCTGAAGCCGAAGCCAAGAAGATGATGGCGACACCAAATTATCTGCTCAAGATTATTCCGAATCCGGATTGCACACCGGCAATCTGCCAGTTAACGCGTTACTACGCTGAAAACGTGACCATCAAGCAGGCCTGGACGGGTCCTGCCGCACTGGAGCTGTTCAAACATGCGTTAGCGCCGGTAGCCAATCTGCCGGTGCTCGAAGTTGTGGGTGCCAAGCATCTGGTTTGCGAGAGCTATACCATTGGTGCCGGTGAAATCGTTTTTGATTATTTGAAGTCGTAATTCAACCCTATCTATTAAAAAGGAAATCGTATGTCGCTCAAAGGAAAAGTTGCTCTGGTGACCGGCGCTGCCAGTGGTATTGGTCGCGAATGCGTGCTGAATATGGCCGCCAAAGGCGCCAAGGTCGTTATCGCTGACCTGAGCCTGGAAAAGGGTAACCTGGTCGTTGACGAAATCAAGAAAGCCGGTGGCGAAGCCATGGCAGTCGCCATGGACGTGTGTGATGAAGCTCAGGTTAACGCCGGTATTGACGCTTGCGTCAAAGCTTTTGGTGGCATCGATATTCTGGTGT
>CAYLWV010000041.1:9466-13364 GCA_964387485.1 uncultured Dechloromonas sp.
AACGCCGGTATTGACGCTTGCGTCAAAGCTTTTGGTGGCATCGATATTCTGGTGTCGAATGCCGGCATCCAGATTGTTTATCCGATCGAAGAGTTCCCGTTCGCGGACTGGAAGAAGCTGCTGTCGATTCACCTCGATGGTGCTTTCCTGACCACGCAAGCGGCGATCAAGCATATGTACGCAGCGGGTAAGGGCGGCAAAATCATTTATATGGGTTCGGTGCATTCGCATGAAGCTTCGAAGCTCAAGTCTGCTTATGTGACCGCCAAGCACGGTCTGCTGGGTCTGGCTCGCGTGGTTGCCAAAGAGGGTGGTCCGCATGGCGTGAGCGCCAACGTGGTATGCCCGGGCTTTGTGCGTACCCCATTGGTTGAGAAGCAGATTCCGGAGCAGGCCGCCGAACTGCACATCACCGAAGATGAAGTGATCAAGAATGTGATGTTGAAAGATACGGTGGATGGTCAGTTCACTACCGTAGACGATATTGCCGAAACGGTTGCCTTCCTCGCTGGTACTGAGACGAATGCCATCACGGGGCAGTCGATTATTGTGAGCCACGGTTGGTTTATGCAGTAATCGGTACCGTATCAGCAAAAAAGGCGAGGAACGTTCCTCGCCTTTTTTTGTGCACGGAAGCTTCTGCTAGAAGGTATACATGATGCGGCCGTACGTGCTCCAGAAATAATTGAAGCTTTCGTTAACCAGTTGCGCGGCACCGCCCACGCTGGCACCCCAGTGGTTATCGAAACTGTAGGTGAGCATGGCGTCAGCCGGTACAAACCATTTGCCTGTGCGTGCACTCATGGTGATACCGGTTTCATCCCAAAAGGCGACTTTGAGTTTGGGCGTGACCTGGAAGCCGGTAGCGGGGTAGAGCTCCAGTGTGCGCATGAGCGTGGTCCGGGGTGACACCGGTGTCATTCCCATCATGTAACGGACTGACGGTGAAAAGAAGCTGAATGCGCCGGCGTTCTTGGGGGTAAAAGTCATGGCCAGCTGTGGGCCCATGGCCCACTGGGCGGCAGAATAGGCCGTGTTGTTATAACCCGTTGGCATGACTAGGCGAAAGCCGCCACCAAAAGTGATGTTTTGCGCCACTTCGGGTGTAAAGCCGGCAAGTGTCCAGCGGGTGTTGCCGGGGTTGAATTCACCGCCGCCACCGCCATTGAATTTGGGTCCGCTATTGGAGTTCAGGCTGGTGTCGAGTCGAGTAATTGCCTGGGCCCCAGAGCGGCCAATGGGGAACGAATGATAGAAGCGTGGCTGAATGGTGTTGCTGGCACTGGCATGCCCCTGGGCATTGTGAAAGCCCCAGACCTCCATCCAGGTTTTTCGTTTGCTGGCATAAAACAGTTCGTCATCGGCCTGTGCCCGGCTTTCGGCATTGATGATCACGTCATCCGTTTGTGGTCGTGCGGGGTCGTCTGTGTTCGACGCATTCTGTGCTTTGACAGTACCGTGCACGCACATCCCTGTGAGCAGTGCCAACAGGGCGCGGGTGATGTGCGGACTCATCGCTTCTGGCCTAGCAGGCGGTATAGCTCGTCAAGCCAAAGATAGCGGGTCGGGTCGTCCGGGCACTGAGTCAGGCCGCATTCCAGTAATGTTGAAAGCAGGTTGGCAACAACGATCAGCAGGAAGGCAATGCTGACTAGTCCGGCGGTGCGGGTGGATAGCGGGCGTTCGTTGTAGTTTTTTGGGTTGAAACACAGCAAGAGGGCAATGCCCAGCATGATGCAAACAAAGGTGATGAACGACCAGGTGTACAGATGAAAGCCCCAAACGGTGTTGCTGTATCCGGGGTCACTCGGGGCAATGTGCAAAAGGATCTGGCGCGCCGATGTGGCAGCACCAACGAGGGCTCCGAACAGCGCTATGCCATAGTGTATGGGGTGAATGCCGAACCGGACATTGAGCAGAAAGCCCAGGCCGACAGCGATGAGCCCGGCCCGTTGCAACAGGCAGAGCGGGCAGGGCAGTTCACCCAGGACCAACTGTTCGACAAAGGCACCGCCGAGGATGGCCGTGATCAGGGCCAAGGCCAAGGTGTTTAATGAGAAAGCCATACGGGATAGATTCATGATCGGTTCATGCCCTTATAGGCTGATGGGTAGTTTGTCGGTCATGTGATGGATGAGGAGAGCGCCCAGTGTGATGGTCGTGAGTAGCGCCGCGGCGATGCCAAGGTTACGACGTCCGGCGAGGATAAATATGGCTGCGATCAGGGCGATCAGAAACACGATGTACATAGGAACTCCGGCGCTTATTGTCGGCTTGCCGCCGCTTTTTTCAGGCGAGCCGCGTGTCGCTTTTCGCCATCAAGTCGTGCCGCACGGACGTTGTAGTCCGTTGGCTCCGGAAATTGGCCGCCCGCTTGTGCAACCATATAGACGACGGCTCGAGCGACTTCGATGTCGTAGAGGGCCGGTGCGCCGCCTTTGGGTGGCATCATTCGGACACCTGTCAGCGCGCTGCCGACCAGGTCTTCGTAGCCTTCGGCAATTAAAGGAGCCCAGGCCTGACGATTGCCTGTTTTAGGGGCGCCGGCCAGACCATGTCCGTGGCAGGTAACACATACCGCGTTGTACACCTGTTCCCCGTTCATGGCAGCCTTACTAAACGTCGGCGCCTTGTCGGCGGCAAAGGCATTGGTGACCGTGGCTGCAAGGCTGCAGAGTGTCGTGATGATCAGTGTTTTTTTCATAAGGTTCGAGGCAATAAGTATTTGTCCGGATCGTAGCAGAACTCTTGCACAAGCTTGTGAATACGGGCCTAATAAGCGCATGAAAAGATTCATGATCTATCTGTTGGGGTTGTTTGTCTCGGCGTGTTCCACATCGCCCAGGGCACCGGCGCTCACGTATCGTTCGGGTAGCCAGTTGGCTGAAGCCGACAAGCTCGGGTATCACATTAGCGATCCGATCATGCGACAGAAAGTGCTGGATCTCTATAAGCGCCAGGATATCGTAGTCGAGCAGGTGGTCATCCGTTAGTTATCCCTATTGGATAAAACCGTTGGGCAATGATAGGCTTGCCCAATTATTTGTTATATCAAGCTGTTTAAGGAGTGCTTCATGAAAACAACCATGCATCAGATCAAGCGTACCGTTAGCCTGGGCGTTGCCGTGGCCAGTGTTGCTGTGGTGACCGGCTGTGCGGGTATTGTGCCGGCAGCAAACATCAAGCCGGGCTTTTCCAATGTGGCACAGGTCGAGCAGTCCATGGGTAAGCCGGATATGACCTGGCGCAATAGCCAGGGCAAAGTCATTCAGGCCGCCTACTCGGACCAGCCGGCGAGCTTTACAACCTTTATGGTGTACTTCAATGATCAAGGTGTTGTGACAGGGGTCGACCAGGTCATGAACAACCGTAACTTTGCCAAGATCCAGAATGGCATGGATGGTAAGCAGGTCCACCAGATTCTGGGGCCAGAACGTTCGGTCGATCATTTTAGTGCGCTGCATCAGATAGACTGGAACTACGGCTACTGTTCCGATAACGACGGCCGTGAAGTTTTTTCAGTGAGCTTCGATGACCGCACGATGAAAGTCAACGGCAGCGTCACAACGCCAGATCCGTTGTTCTCGCTGGGCGACAATGAAGAGGCGCGTTGCGTGCCGTATATTCAGGGTGAGACGTACGCTCGTTGATGACAAACGATCCATATACGCCCGAGTCCGGCATCGTGTTGGTGCCGGACTCGGTCCGTCAGCTGGGAGATTACGAGCTTGATCTTATGAAGTTCTGCTATTTCGGCTGGTTGAACGGACTGACGCTCGGAATGAACTTCTGGCAGCAACAGTTGTTGCCTCACGACGACTAAGACGGGCACTCAAGGAAAATCTATGCCATTAGTTATTGCTATGATCGTATTGCCCATTGTGGTTGTCTGGCTGGT
>CAYLWV010000042.1:0-13331 GCA_964387485.1 uncultured Dechloromonas sp.
CTGGCCAATGCCAAGTCGATCCCGATTGCCAAGGCCATCATGGAGCGCTTTGACGACCTGGATTACCTGCACGATATCGGCGAACTGGATCTGAATATCTCGGGCTGTATGAACGCTTGTGGTCACCATCACGTGGGCCATATCGGGGTGCTCGGGGTCGATAAGAATGATGAGGAGTGGTACCAGGTCACCATCGGCGGCCGTCAGGGTAACGACACACGACTGGGCAAAGTCATTGGCCCGTCGTTTGCTGCAGCCGACATGCCGGATGTGGTAACCAAGCTGCTGGAAACTTACGTCAGCCTGCGCGAGCCGGAAGAACGTTTTGTGGACACGGTGGTACGCGTGGGTCTTGATCCTTTCAAGACCCGCGTTTACGGAGACAAAAACAAGAAGAAGGAGGCCGCAAATGGCTGAAATCCTGAAAAACGGCCAGGTGCATGACGATGCCTGGCAGGTGCTGCGCCCGGAAGCGGAAACGGATCCGGCAGCGCTCCCAGTGCCCGCCGGCCAATGGCTGGTGCCCTTCAATGTGTGGCAGGCTCAGGCCGCTGCTCTGACCGCGCGCGCTGCATCCCATAAAGACGTGGGTGTCTGGCTGTCGCCGAACGATGACCTGGCTGAAGTCGCGAAGTCCTTCAGTCTCTGGCCTTTGGTAGCGATTGACTTCCCGAAGTTCACCGACGGCCGCGGTTATTCCATCGCCTGGCGTCTGCGCAATCATTACCAATACCAGGGCGAGCTGCGAGCCATTGGCAATGTGCTGGTAGATCAACTGTTCTTCATGCTGCGCGTGGGATTCGATTCGCTGGCGCTGGATCCGCGGGTGTCTACAGCAAGCGCCGAACGCAATCTGACGCCCTTCCCGGATACTTATCAGGGTTCGACCGACAATCCGCTGCCGCTGTTCCGCCGGATCGTTCGGCGCTAACCGGAGCCGATCATGACGACCTCTCCTATTTCCAGTATGGCCACCGTTTCAACCATTGCCGCACCGGTCGCGAAACGCCAGCCCCCTGATGCCGCTCTACAGGCCGCCGTGGCTGAAAAATCAGCCCTGGTGATGGCACGCTTGAACTCGATCATTGCGCGCCACCCGAACGTGGTGTTTGCCAATAGTCTGGGTGCAGAAGATATGGTGCTGGTTGATATGATCTGCCAGGACAACCTGCCCATTGGCATTTTTACGCTGGACACCGGCCGTCTCAATGAAGAGACCTATGCGCTGCTGGAACAGGTGCAAAAGCATTACGCCAACTGCAATTTTCAGATCATGACACCGGACTACCAGTTGCTGGAGCCATGGGTGCGCGAACACGGCATCAATGGTTTCTATGACTCGGTCGAGAATCGTAAAGCCTGCTGCAACATCCGCAAGCTGGAACCGTTGGCCCGCGCTCTGAAGGGCCAGGATGCCTGGATCACCGGTCTGCGTGCTGCACAGTCGGTGACGCGCCAGAATATGGATTGGGAAGATTTCGACACGCTGAATAACCTGCCGAAGTTCAACCCGCTCATCGAATGGTCGGAAAAAGAGATCTGGGCCTATATTGATCTGAACCAGGTTCCGTACAACGCACTGCATGACCGCTTCTATCCGTCGATTGGCTGCGCCCCCTGTACGCGCGCCATTTCGGCCGGCGAGGATGTCCGTGCCGGCCGCTGGTGGTGGGAAAACCCGGAAACCAAGGAATGCGGCCTGCACAAGGCTAAATGAACGCCCAACGAGCGCCCAATCATCCCCATACAGTCACCCTGTAAAATAGCGTCCTATGACACAACACGTCCCTACTCTCTCTCACCTCGACTGGCTGGAAGCAGAAGCGATCCAGATCATGCGCGAGGTTGCCGGCCAATGCGAACGCCCCGCCCTGCTCTTTTCGGGCGGCAAGGATTCGATCTGCATGTTGCGTATCGCCGAAAAGGCGTTCCGCCCGGCCAAGTTTCCGTTCCCGCTGGTCCACATTGACACCGGCCACAACTATCCGGAAGTGATCGACTTCCGTGATCGTCGTGCTGCCGAACTGGGTGAGCGCCTGATCGTGCGCTCACTGGAAGATTCGATGAAGCGTGGCACCATCGTGCTGAAATCAGCCGATGAATCACGCAACCGTCATCAATCGGTGACGCTGCTGGAAACCATTGCCGAATTCGAATTCGACTGCCTGATCGGTGGCGCCCGCCGCGATGAAGAAAAGGCACGCGCCAAAGAACGCATCTTCAGCTTCCGCGATGACTTCGGTCAGTGGGATCCGAAGAACCAGCGCCCGGAACTGTGGGATCTGTATAACGCCCGCGTCCACAAAGGCGAGCACATGCGCGCTTTCCCGATTTCGAACTGGACCGAGCTGGATGTCTGGCAATACATCGAACGTGAAAAACTCGAACTGCCGTCGATCTATTTCGCTCACACGCGCCCCATCGTGCGTCGTGGCAACGGCATTGTGCCGATTACCCATCTGACCCCAGCCAAGCCGGGTGAAGACGTGGTTGATCTGCAAGTACGCTTCCGCACCGTAGGCGACATCAGCTGTACCGCTCCGGTGATCAGCGATGCCGACAACATCGAAAAGATTATTGCCGAAACTGCCGGCACCACCATTAGCGAACGTGGCGCCACGCGTCTGGATGACCAGGCCAGCGAAGCCGCCATGGAACAACGTAAGAAAGAGGGCTACTTCTGATGACGAGCCAACACCCCATTGAAGATCATGGCCTGCTGCGTTTTCTGACCTGTGGCAGCGTGGATGATGGCAAGAGCACCCTGATCGGTCGCCTGCTGTTTGACACCAAAGCCATTCTGGTTGATACGCTGAGCAATCTGGAGCGCACTTCGCAACGTCGCGGCCTCACCAGCGTGGATCTATCACTGCTCACCGACGGCCTGCAGGCCGAACGCGAACAGGGTATTACGATTGATGTCGCCTACCGCTATTTCTCGACCGGCACCCGCAAGTACATCATCGCCGATGCACCGGGGCACGAACAGTACACACGCAATATGGTCACCGCCGCGTCCACGGCCGATGTCGCCATCATTCTGGTGGATGCACGTCGCGGCATCCTGACCCAGACACGCCGTCACGCCAAGGTCTGCCAGCTCATGGGCATTCCGCAGGTCATCGTCGCCATCAACAAGATGGACCTGGTCAACTTTGATCCACAGGTCTTCGCCAAGCTACAGGAAGAATTTGCCGAAGTGGCGGCGACCATTGGCCTGGCATCGGTGCGCTACGTGCCAATGTCGGCCCTGGAAGGCGACATGATCGTTGATCGCGGCACCTCGATGCCCTGGTACGAAGGTCCGACCCTACTCGAGATTCTGGAAAACGCCGGCACCAGCCACAGCGAAACGCCGACGCATCATGAAGTGTTCCGCATGCCGGTGCAGCTCGTCTGCCGCCCGCAGGATTCTGCCAACCCGGATCTGCACGACTACCGAGGTTTCATGGGGCGCATCAGCTCGGGCGTGGTACGCCCGGGTGATGAGGTTGTTGCCTTGCCTTCGGGCCAGCGCAGCACCGTAACCCATGTGGAAATCGGTGGCGTCGATATCAGCGCCGGTGTGGCCGAGCAATCCGTCACCATTCGCTTGGCCGATGAGATCGACATTTCGCGTGGCGACATGCTGGCGCACCCGGACACTGCACCGCAGGTGGTGAAAGAAGCCCAGGCCATGATCTGCTGGCTGTCGGAAACGCCACTGGATCGCGCTCGCACCTATGCGCTGCGTCAGACCACGCGCACGGTCAAAGCCAAGATTGCCGATATCCCGTACCGTCTGGATATCAACACCCTGGCTGAAGACACCGGACCTGCCCAGTTACAGATGAATGACATCGCCCGCATTAACCTGCGCCTGGCACAGCCGATCTGCTGCGATGCCTACGCCCGGAATCGTGGCACCGGCGCTTTCATCATCATCGACGAAGCCACCAACAATACCGTCGGCGCCGGCATGCTCCTGTAACATCAGGGGATGCCAGCGCTTCTGATCCCGATCATTGTTTTTATCGAGGGCTTCTGCTCCCTCGGCGCCGAGATCATTGCGCTACGCCGACTGGTGCCGCATGTGGGTAGCTCGATTGTGGTTACGGCGCCCACCATCGGCTTTTTTCTGCTGGCGCTGGCGCTCGGTTATGCCGCCGGCGCCCGCATCAGTGATCGCTACCTGACCATCGTTGCCCGCAATTTTGTGATTTCGGCGCTGCTGCTTGGCGTAGGTTTCTCCTCGCCCTTTGTCAGCAGTCTGTTTGATCACATCCAGCCGGTCTGGCTGGCCTACACGCTTCTGGTTGGCGGCATCCTCTGCCCGATTGCCTGGCTACTGGGGCAAACCGTACCGGCACTGACTAATCTGATGCAGACTCGGCGT
This sequence comes from uncultured Dechloromonas sp., assembly GCA_964387485.1. Classification (GTDB taxonomy): domain Bacteria; phylum Pseudomonadota; class Gammaproteobacteria; order Burkholderiales; family Rhodocyclaceae; genus Fluviibacter. The sequence continues at coordinate 4,376 of CAYLWV010000042.1, forward strand.
ACGGGCGAAGCCAGCGGCATGGCGCTCTACTGGTCGACGCTCGGCTCTTTTCTCGGGTCACTGGGCCTCTCGCTGGCCGTAATGCAGTGGCTGGGCATTTCTGCTGCCGTGGCCGTCTGTGCCCTCTTACTCCTGATTGGCACGCTGCGCCTGCAGTGGGCCTGTGCCGATGCCGGGAGCAGCGCCACTCGGTCTCGTATCCTGGCCATCGCGGGTTTCGTGGTCTGCACGGCGGTGATTGCCGGTCTGAATGTCCCCCCCTTGCGCAACACCCTGATGCCCGAACCTCAGACGGCCATCGAAACCGCCTACGCCGACTACGCCGTACTAAACACGACCACACTCGAAGGCGATGCCATTCGCGTGTTCAAGGTCAACAGCTCGACGGCTTCGCTGATTGGCGACGGCAGCGATACGCAGTCACCCCGCTATGCACGTTATATCAACTACCTACGCCGGACGCTGCTTGAAGATCTGAGTTTCCGTAGCCGCGACATTCTGGTACTGGGGGCCGGTGGATTCACTCTGTCGCACCGTGAGCCGAATAACCGCTACACCTATGTCGATATCGATCCGGCGATTCAGGGCATTGCCGAACAGCAGTTTCTACGCGAACCCATTCGTGGTGCGTTTGTGGTGGATGATGCACGCCACTTCGTCGCTCGCGCAGCCAAAGCAAGCCAACCTGGTCAGCCACGCTATGATGCCGTGGTCGTGGATGTGTACAGTTCGCACCACAATATCCCCAGTCATCTGGTGACCCGCGAGTTCTGGACCGATACGCGTGCCATCTTGCGCCCGGATGGCGTGATGCTGGCGAATCTGATTCTGGATAGCGCGCTGCACAGCGCCTACGCCCGTAACCTACTGGCGACGATTGAATCGGTGTACGGGCGTTGCGCCGTGGAAATCCTGCATAAGGACCGCCCACTGGCAAACGTGGAAGTGCTCTGCCGCAATGGCAGCAGCGGATTGGGCCAGCAACCCGGCCGGATCTATCGCGACGACCAGAACCCGGCGGATATGGATCACGCCCGCAGCACCACCGGGCGCTAAACGCGCTCAGCCGGTACGAGCGTCAGTCATTATTAAACCCGACGGCGACGCACGGCTTCAAACAGACACACGCCCGCCGCGACCGAGACATTGAGACTGTCGACCGAACCGGCCATGGGAATCTTGACCAGCGCATCGCAGGTTTCTCGCGTCAAACGACGCATACCATCCCCTTCGGCACCCATGACCCAGGCTACGCCACCCACCGGCCATTGCGCCGTATAGAGATCTTCGGTGGCTTCACCGGCAGTACCGATAACCCAGATATCGCGTTCCTTCAGTTCGCGCAGGGTACGGGCCAGATTGGTGACCATGATGTACGGTACGGTTTCGGCAGCCCCGGAGGCCGCCTTCATGGCGACATCCGTCAGCCCCACCGCCCGATCTTTCGGCGCGATGACCGCATGAACACCGGCCGCATCAGCGACCCGCAGACAGGCCCCCAGATTACGCGGATCGGTAATGCCATCGAGGATGAGCAGAAACGGCGGTTCTTCCAGCGTATCCAGCACATCGTCCAGGTGCAGCGCTTTCTGGCGGGCATCCACACGGGCCACGACGCCCTGATGGCGGGCATTAGGGGCCATGCCTTCAATGCGCGCATGCTCGACCTGTACCACACGCGCATCAGCCTGTTCAGCCAGACGCAGCAGATCTTTAACGCGGCGATCATTGCGATTCGCATCCAGATAGATTTCTTTGACGCTTTCCGGATCATGGCGTAGACGCGCCATAATGGGATGGAAACCGTGGATCAAACGGGTATTGCTGCTCATGTGCTGACTCGACGACTGCGGTTATTCGGTTTGGCTTTGGCTGGCGACTTTGCCGGTTTTTTAGCTGGGGCCTTGGCTGCTTTTTTAGCGGCAGCCGGTTTGGCTTTGGGCGACACCTGCGCCACAGGCTTGGCTTTGGCTTGAGGCTTGGCCTTTGGTTTGGCCGTTGCATTGGATGCTGCAGGCTTGCTAGCCGCTTGGCCGTTGCCGCCGGATTTTACCGCCTTTGGCTTGCTATTGGGATTGGTGTTCACCTTGGGCTGAGCACGGGACTTCGCATTCGATTTTGCTTTGGCTTTCGATTTGGGTTGCGCTTCCGGCCTGGCGCTTGTCTTGGGGCGACGACCAAGCGCACGGGATTTTCCGGCGGGCGTCCCGGCATGAGCGGGCGCACCACCCTTGCTCTTGCGTGACGGTGCATTGGCCCGCTCTTCTTCCACATCCAGCAGATGTCTTTCCACCGCCACCGGACGGCCGGTTTTGCGGCTGCGCGCCTGAGCCATTGCATCGCGGTCATTACGGACGGCCTCCGTGCTTTGTACCGCTTCATCCAGTTCGGAGGCGGGCACGAAGTCGATCCGGTTGCTCTCCAGATCGGCGCGAACAAGTTTGACGCGCAGTCGATCACCCACACGATATTGCTGTTTGGTGCGCTCGCCGATGAGGCAGTGACGGATCGGATCGTGATGGAAGTAGTCAGACCCCAGCTCGGAGATATGTACCAGGCCTTCGACATACACCTGATCCAGCGTGACAAACGCACCGAAGGCCGTCACTCCGGAGATGGTGCCGTCAAAAACTTCACCAATACGATCCTGCATGTAGTAACACTTGAGCCAGGCTTCAACATCGCGTGTGGCTTCGTCTGCACGGCGTTCGGTAGCCGAGCAATGCAGACCGATTTCTTCCCAGGCGGCTTCGGTGGCCGGCAGCGTGACCTTTTCGAATTTCAGCGCGGTCTTGATGGCGCGATGCACGAGGAGATCGGGATAGCGGCGGATGGGCGAGGTAAAGTGCGTGTAGTACTCGTACGACAGACCGAAGTGACCGATGTTGTCCGGACTGTAGATGGCCTGTTGCATGGAACGCAACAGGATAGTCTGCAGAAGCGAGAAGTCCGGGCGTTCACGGATCTGGTCGAGCAGTTTGCCGTAGTCCTTACCGGTGGGTGAATCCCCCCCTTCCAGGCCCAGACCAAACTCCTTCATGAAGTCACGCAACGCTTCCAGCTTGGCTGGTGCAGGCGTACCGTGAATACGGAAAAGTCCCGGCTGTTTTTTCTTTTCCAGGAAATCAGCAGCACAGACGTTCGCCGCCAGCATGCACTCTTCAATGAGGCGGTGCGCGTCATTACGAATCACGGGTACGATGGCTTCGATCTTGCCCTGGTCGTTGAAGCGCATCTGGGTTTCGACGGTATCGAAATCAATGGCCCCCCGCTTGAAGCGCGCCGCATGCAGAGCTTTGAACAAGGCGTAGAGGGTGTGCAGCTGCGGTTGAACGGCCTGATGCACCAGGGTGGTGGGTTGCTGCTCACCGGAGAGCCACGACCACACCTGGTTATAGGTCAGGCGTGCACGCGAGCGGAAGACCGCGGGATAGAAGCGGTATTGCGTGACTTCACCCTCCGGGTTGATCTGGGCATCGCAGACCATCGCCAGACGATCCACATCCGGATTCAACGAGCATAGCCCGTTGGAAAGCTTTTCGGGCAGCATGGGGATCACGCGGCGCGGGAAATATACGGAGTTGCCTCGGGCCGTGGCTTCGATATCCAGAGCAGAACCAGGGCGCACGTAGTGCGATACATCGGCAATGGCGACGACCAGACGCCAGCCTTTGCCTTTGGGCAGGGCTTCGGCAAACACGGCATCATCAAAGTCCTTGGCCGTTTCGCCATCAATGGTGACGAGCGGCAGATCACGCAGGTCTTCACGCTTACCGAGATCGCCTTCGACAACCACCTCCTCCGGCAGCTTGGCAGCTTCGTTGAGCACGGCTTTGGGAAACTCGAAGGGTAGATCATGCTTGCGCAGGGCAATTTCAATTTCCATGCCCGGATCGGCATAGTTGCCCAGCACTTCTTTGATGCGGCCGACGGGCAGCGTGCGTTTGCCGGGCTGCTCCAGAATCTCGGCAACCACCACCTGGCCCGGCTGTACCACCGGTTCGCTGGTTTTAGGTTTGCGCAGACGCTTGCCTGGTGCCGCGGCTTCGGTCGAGGTGGATGATGATGGCGCGATGACAATGCGGGTGTGCAGTCGACGATCTTCCGGCACGACATAGCGCACACCGTACTCGTCAAACACGCGACCGACGACTTCGCTGTTGGCACGTTCAGTGACTTCAACAATACTGCCTTCCGGGCGGCCTCGACGATCCGTACCGGTCACACGAACCAGCACCCGGTCGCCATGCAGCGCTTTTTCCATCTGCCGGTTGTCGAGGAAGATGTCGGCGCTCTTGTCGCGACCCACCGAGGTTTCCGGACGTGCGAAACCAAAGCCATCCGGATGCCCTTCAATACGACACGCAATGAGATCGGCCTTGTTCGGCAGGATCAATGCGCCCTTGCGGTTACGCATTAGCTGGCCTTCGCGCTCCATGGCGCGGATGCGGCGTTCAAAGGCGACGCGCTCATCATCATTGATGGCCAACTTGTTGGCCAGAGCGCTCTCATGCATGGGCTGCGCGGCCGCTTCCAGCGTCTGCATCATGTATTCGCGCGAGGGCAGCGGGTTTTCATACTTCGCTTTTTCGCGTTCATAAAAAGGATCGAGTCGACGAATTTTTGCGACTCGTTGAGAATTCTTTGACATTTTTCTGTTTTCCACTATAATTTCATTTCTTCGCACCTGCCCAGGTGGCGGAATTGGTAGACGCACTAGTTTCAGGTACTAGCGGGTAACTCCGTGGAGGTTCGAGTCCTCTCCTGGGCACCAACGAAAAACATTGAACCCGCCCTGCGCGGGTTTTTTGTTGCCTGTTAATGGGTGTCGCTTGTTGCGCTTGATGACACGATAAGTCGTCCGCCCTAAGTGGGGCCACGCCTCCTGAAAACAAGCCAAAGGACAATACAACCGTCTCAAAGCATTGAGCCCGCTTCTGCGGGCTCAATGTCATTCGATCAAACTCAGGCAAACGGGTGAACACGAACAATCGTTTCATCTCGCTCGGGACCGGTGGAGACAATCGCCACCGGCACACCGGTCACCTGCTCCAACCGCTCCAGATAATTCCGGGCCGCCTGCGGCAGATCTTCCCAGCGTTTGACGCCAAAGGTCGTGTCGGTCCAGCCCGGCATCGATTCGTAGATCGGCTCACAACGGGCGACATCATCCGCACCCAGCGGCAACAGATCAAGGATCTGGCCATCGAGCCTGTAGCCGGTGCAGATCTTCAGTTCTTCGATACCGTCGAGTACATCCAGCTTGGTGATACACAGACCGGTCAGGCCGTTGATCATGGCCGAACGGCGCATGGCAGCGGCATCGTACCAGCCGCAACGACGCTTGCGGCCCGTCACGGTACCGAACTCACGACCGACCGTCGACATCTGGTGCCCCGGCGTGCCTTCGGTGTCGATATCCAGTTCACTCGGAAACGGACCACCACCCACACGCGTGGTGTAGGCCTTGGTGATACCGAGGATGTAATGCAGCATGCCCGGACCCACGCCACTACCGGCCGAGGCCTGACCCGCGACGCAGTTGGACGAGGTGACGAACGGATAGGTACCGTGGTCGATATCGAGCAACGTGCCCTGTGCACCTTCGAACAGCAGGTTCTGACCAGCCTTGTTGGCAGCATACAATGCAGCAGAGACATCACCAACCATTGGCTTGATCTGCTCGGCATCGGCCAGCGCCTGGGCCAAAATAGTGGCATGATCCAGCGGCTCGGCACCCAGATACTGGGTCAGCACGAAGTTGTGATAATCGAGCAGCTCCTTGAGCTTGGCGGACAGCGTTTCCGGATGGAACAGGTCATACACACGCAATGCACGACGCGCGACTTTGTCTTCATAGGTCGGGCCGATACCTTTGCCGGTTGTTCCGATTTTGGTATCGCTGCAACGCTTGGCTTCACGGGCACGATCCAGCGCCGCGTGATACGGCAGAATGACCGGGCAACCCGGGCTGATGGTCAGACGACCACGAACCTTGAGGCCATCGGCTTCGAGCGTGGCGATTTCGCTGAGCAGGTGATGCACATCGAGCACAACACCGTTGCCGATGAAGCAGTGCACGCCATCGCGCACAATGCCTGATGGTACGAGGTTGAGCTTATATTCCTTGTCACCGATGACCAGCGTGTGGCCGGCATTATGGCCGCCCTGAAAGCGGACAACACCGCCCGCATTATCGGTGAGCCAATCAACGATCTTGCCCTTACCTTCGTCACCCCACTGGGTACCGACCACTACAATATTTTTAGCCATACGTTACGTCTGTTCTAAAAGAAATGAATCAAAAAACACACCGGATCCTCCAGCCTTAGCAGGCCTGGAGCACCCACTTACCCTGAATTTGAATGAGTTCGCGGTCACAGATGGTGCCACTATAGACGATCTGTGCCTGTCCGGCGCTCTGACGGGCTTCACCGGGCAACGCGTCAACCACACACTCGCCACGCTCACGCAGCAGGTTGATGGCTTGCGCACGAGCCTGACGCGCCTCATCGGTGGCATCAGCCGCCAATGCGGGGGCAAAGACTGCCGCCTGAGGTACCGGCAGACTGGCGAGGCGGCACAGCTCACGGATATCGAGCGAAAATCCGGTGGCCGGCCGGGCCCGGCCAAAGGCCGCACCGATGCCATCATAACGACCACCCAGCACCATGGCGGCGCTATGCCCCTGGCAGTATGCGGCGAAGACGATGCCGCTATGGTAGTGGTAACCACGCAGGTCCGAGAGATCGAAATACAACGGCAGATCCGGCGCCTGCTGTAGCAGCGCCTGCAGATCATCCAGTGCCTTGTGAATGGCCGGCACCTTGGGCAAGGCTTCGCGGGCCTTGTCGAGCACCGTGTGATCGCCGTACAGACGTGGCAGGGCCAGCATGGCGGCACGCAGTTCCGGACGCCATTCAGCGGTTTCCTGCTCCAGCGCGGGTACATCCTTGCGCTGCAGAAGTTTGAAGAAGTGCTCTTCCCCTTCGCCGGAAACTCCCGCCAGGGTCATGAGTGTACGGAAGATACCCATGTGGCCGAGATCAATGCGGGCAGCCGGGGCCCCCGCGGCCTGCAGCGTGGCGGCTGCCAGGCGCACAACTTCCAGATCCGCCGACAGATCGGCATAACCATAGAGTTCGGCACCGAGCTGGAAGGGCTCGCGGCTGGCCTGCATATCCGCCGGCTGCGCATGCAGTACGCTATGGCAATAGCAGAGGCGCACAACACCGGGACGGTTGAGTAGATGCGCATCGATCCGAGCAACCTGGGCCGTCATGTCGGCACGCACGCCGAGCATGCGACCGGAATCCTGATCCACCAGTTTGAACGTGCGCAGCGCCAGATCACGACCAGCACCGGTCAACAATGACTCGAGATACTCAATCAGCGGTGGCTGCACCAGCTCATAGCCATGGGTACGATACAGGTCGAGCAAACGGCGACGCAGGACTTCCAGACGCGCGGCCTCGTCGGGCAACGCATCGGCAACAGATTCAGGCAACAACCACTTCATCATGATGTTTGACGCAATACAGTAAGAATAAGCACACCCGCCAGCATGGCGGTTAATCCCAGAAAACGGATCTGACCGTCACGCAGCTGAAGCATGCGTTCGAAGGTTTCCCGCCACATGCGCGGCGAAATGAATGGGAGCATACCCTCAAAAACGAGCATCAGGGCAATCGCCAACCAGATCGTGTCGTTCATAGATATCTTCCGGCGGTTTACTGGGCAGGCGCTGCAGTGGATACGGCAGGCTCGGCAGGTGCAGCGACCGCCGTGTCGGTGAGCAACCCCCGGAAGGCCTCCGGTTGACCATATTGTCGGGCGTATGCTCCCACCAGACGCGCGTCGGCGGCCTGACGCTGCTGCTGAGCCTGACGATAGGCATCGGTCAGCACGCGCTCACGCTGCTGCGTCTGCAGAGCAACCAGTTGCCGCTCATCGGCGGCAAGGCCCTTGACGAGTTGTTGCTCGGATTGACGGCGGGCAGCGCTCATGCGTTGATACACCTTATCGTTGAAAGTGTCTGAAAAACCGGTCTGACGAATCCCCACCTGCGCCGCCACGATGCCCAGTGGCTCGATCTGTGCATTGAACGCTGTCAGCCACTGCGCCTGTAGCGCGGCAGGCCAGGCACCATCCATATTGCCGGCAGACTGTGCCAGCACAATGGGTTCGAGCGTGGCCTTCAAGGCACTGAAAATACGTTCTTCAATGCCATTTTTACCGGCAGCCGTCGCGACATTGAAACGCTGCGGGTCATTGACGCGCCAGACGGCCCAGCCGGCCAACTGCAGGGTTTGCTGATCCTCTGTCACATAGGCTTGCGGCGCCCCCTGCTCAGCGGTCTGCCAGCGGGTATCCACCAACCAGACACGCTCCACAAAAGGCAGGCGGGCATAAATACCGGGCTCACTGATCACGCGCACCGGGCCATCGGCACCGGCACGGACCACGATACCGACCTGCCCCGACTCAACGACGACCATGGAGAAAATCCCCATCAGCGCCGCCAGCGTCAGGGCGACTGCGCCCAAACGGCCTGCCGACAGACGACGCGCTCCCGGTATGCGGTTCTGGTCTGTCATGAACCACTCCCCGGGCGCTCTACCCGTTCACGATTGCGCATAAGGTCGCGGTCACGCCATTCGCCTGAAGCCGACGGTGTAGACGCCGTAGCCCCCGCTGCCGAAGGCTTGGCATCTGCTCTTGCCCGATTCGCCACACTCGCGGCGTCGGTACGCGCCAGAAGATCCGCGTTGCTTTCAAAGAGCAACGGAAACTGCTGGCGTAGCGACTGATTGAGCGCACGGACATCGCCTTTGGCGGTCGATAGATCAGCCGGTGCGCCAGCATTCAAATGGTTCACTGCGTTATCGATGGCTTCGCCGTAGGCCAGGCTATTGTTCTGGAGCTGATTGGCCAGCTTGTGGGCTTTGATCAGACC
>CAYLWV010000043.1:0-13168 GCA_964387485.1 uncultured Dechloromonas sp.
ACCTTCCGCTCGGGTCAAATCATTCTGCAGCAGCCGATTGATGCCGAGCAGATGTCCAAACTGCTCACGGCCGGCAAGACCGACCTGCTCAAGGAGTTCGTCTCAGCCCGCACACGCCGTAAGTTCTCGGCCTTCCTGGCGCTGGATAAAGAAGGCAAAGTCGGCTTCGAATTCGAGCCGCGCCCCGTGAAAACCGGCGCAACCAAGGCCGCCGCTAAAAAGGCCGCCGGCAAATCGTCCGATATCGTCGAAGAGACAACACCCGCGAAAAAACCTGCTGCCAAGAAAGCGGCTAAAGCCCCTGCCAAAAAAGCAGCGGCCAAAAAACCGGCAGCGAAAAAAGCCGCCAAAGCCAAGGAATAATGGCCGGACTACAGAACACCACCCCGATTCCGGACGAGCTGCGCCTGCGTTCCGGAGGCCAGACCCTGCTTCTGACTTACCCAGATCTCGGTGAAGTGGTGCTGAGCGCCGAATTTTTACGTGTCCACTCGCCATCCGCCGAAGTCCGTGGTCACGGTGTCGGCAATGAGGTGCTGCAGATCGGCAAGGAAGACATTCGTATCACGGGGATTACCCCCGTAGGCAACTACGCCGTTAAACTACTGTTTTCGGATGGCCACGACAGCGGTCTATACTCTTGGGACATCCTCAACGAATTCGCCAGAAATCATGACCAACTCTGGCAGAGTTATCTACAGCGGCTTGCTCAAGCCGGCCATCAGCGCAAGGTTTAATGTGACACACCCGAACAACACCACCCACTTCGGTTATGAAACGGTCGACGAACGAGAAAAGGCTGGCCGCGTCCGCCAGGTCTTCGATTCAGTCGCCACCAAGTACGACATCATGAACGATCTGATGTCCGGTGGCCTGCACCGTCTCTGGAAAGTTTTTACCATCGGTCGCAGTGGTGTACGTCCGGGTATGAAAGTGCTGGATATCGCCGGGGGCACCGGTGACCTGGCCAAAGCCTTCAGCAAGAAAGTCGGTCCGAGCGGCGAAGTCTGGCTCACGGATATCAACAACGCCATGTTGACCTGCGGCCGTGACCGCCTGCTGAACAACGGCACCGTCGTGAAGACGGCCCAGTGCGATGCAGAAAAGCTACCGTTTCCCGACGGCTACTTTGACATCGTGACCGTGGCTTTTGGTCTGCGCAATATGACGCATAAGGATGGCGCGCTCGCAGAAATGCGCCGGGTGCTGAAACCGGGCGGCAAATTGATGGTGCTCGAATTCTCCAAGGTCACACCGCTGCTGGCGCCGATTTACGATTTCTATTCTTTCAAGATTATCCCGCAAGTTGGGCAGATCGTCGCCCAAGATGCAGACAGCTACCGTTATCTTGCAGAATCGATTCGCATGCACCCAGATCAGGAAACACTCAAAACCATGATGGCGCAGGTCGGTTTTGATCGGGTTCAATATCACAACCTGACCGGCGGCGTGGTAGCCCTGCACATCGGCGAAAAATTCTAGAACCATGCTGCACAGCCTGTCACTGCCGGTCATCAATCGTGCCCTACGGGACGATCCGTGGGCGGCAGGACAGCTTGCCGGTTTTGCCGGTGCTTCGCTGCGCATCACGCTGGCGGATCGCACACTACTTCGCTACAGCATTGAACCGGATGGGCTGCTCGCAGCGCACCAGGTTTTCGGTCAAGACGAACCCACGTTATCCATCGAACTTCCGGCAAACGCTGCTGCACTACTCGTTAGCCATGGCCGAAAAGGCGTGATCAAGGCCGCAAAAATTCGTGGCAACGTCGAACTGGCGAACACGCTGAACGAAGTGATGGATCAGATCCGACCCGACCCTGAAGCTTTCCTCGCTTCAAAAGTCGGCGATATCGCCGCACATCGCGCGATGATCATGATGAGTGCAATCAAACAGGGCGCAGAACAACTGATGATGCGCTTGAAAGATCAGTTCAGCGAGCATGTAGCAGAAGGCCAATCGGTCATTGTGCCCAACCCGGAGATCCGGCAATTTGTTGCCGACGTCGATCAACTGCGCAATGATGTCGCCCGATTAGAGCAACGCGTGCTGAAAATCTCATCTCGCCAGCCTTAACCCCGGGAAAATCCGCCTCAAAACACCTTCGCTACGAGCGATTTAAATAGGCTGCCCCATACCATGACATCAACCTGCCCGCTTTGTCGCGCCGTAGACGAAGATATTTTATATGCCACTGATTTATATAGAATAATTCTGGTCAACGATCCAGCGTGGCCGGGATTCTGCCGTGTCATACTGAACCACCACGCCGCAGAGATGACCGACCTGCCCATCGAACAACGTTCCGCATTGATGAAGGCCGTATGCGTCACCGAGTCCGCTCTAAGGGATCTCATGGCACCGACGAAAATTAATCTGGCGAGCTTAGGCAATGTCGTACCACACGTACACTGGCATGTGATCCCCCGCTGGAGCGACGACTCGCATTTTCCCGATCCGATTTGGGCAAACCAGAAACGGGCGTGGCCCCATAAGCCGGTAATAGATCGCGCAGAACTCATCACGCGCTTGCGCGCCTGCCTTGATGCCTAGTTGCGATCTCATGTTTCACGTGAAACATCTGTCGCCTTATTTTGTTGTCCGCGCACCCGGTAATTCGCAAGACAGAATGGCCTGACGAACGGCATCAATGGCTTTAGGCCTTGGGAAAGTCGCGCGCCAGGCCAAACCCACCGTTCTAGCAGCAGTGGCTGCGTGCTTTTTATCAGCCGTCTTCGTTCTGTCAGCACAAAACGGCAGCACTTTAACCATGGGCTCCTTACCAACCAGCGGGTCGGCAGCAGAGCTCGGCATGACTGCAATGCCAGCGCCGCTGGCGACCATATGGCGAATCGTCTCCAGTGAGCTTCCTTCCATCGACCCTGCCAGCCCTTCGGCACGCTGCAACCTCGGACAAGCTTCTAGCACTTGATCTCTGAAGCAGTTGCCACTGCCTAACAAAAGCAATTGTTCTCCGTCCAGCTCTTCCGGATTAACCTGTGTTCGCGTAGCCCATCCATGCGTAGACGGCACGACGACGCGGAACGGTTCTTCGTAAACCTTCTGCGTCACGATGCCGGGCATATCCACCGGCAATGCCAGCACCAGGACATCAAGCTCTCCATCTTTCAGCATGGGAATCAGGTTGCCCGTAAAGTCTTCCCGTAAAAACAGGGGCATATCCGGTGCCAGGCGGTGCAATACCGGGATCAGCGATGGCAACAGATAGGGCGCAATCGTGTAGATGACACCCACGCGCAGCGGTCCCTTTAGCGGATCCCGGCTTTGGGTGGCAATCTCTTCCAGTCTTAGGGTTTCATCCAGCACACGTTTAATTTGGGCAACAATCAGCTCACCCAGCGGCGTCGTTCTAATTTCGGACGCTCCACGTTCAAACAAGGGCGCCCCTATCTGCTGTTCAACTTTCTTAATGGCCACTGAAAGCGTGGGTTGGCTCACGTGACAATAGTCGGCGGCCTTACCAAAGTGGCGTGTTTTATCTAACGCACTGATATAGCGCATTTCTGTCAGCGTCATTGTTGCCATAGGTTTCCTCTGACGTCTTTGATAGAAAGTTGTTCCACGTGAAACATTCTTATCAGCTTATTTTACAACCGCTCAATTTGTTTCACGTGAAACACGATTCATTATTTGGGAGACCAACCGGCTAGGCGCATCTGTTCAGCATCCAGCCATTGCCATTCTCCAGGCGCCAGGCCATCCGGCAGCAGCAACTCGCCGATGGCGACTCTTTCCAGTACATCGACATGATTACCGGCCGCCGCAATCATCCGCCGGACCTGATGATATTTGCCCTGGCTAATCGTCATTTCCAGAAGCGTTGGCGAAATCATCCGGCAAGCATCGGCTGCGATGGTTTCTGCCTCATCCTTGAGCAGTACACCGGCCATGAGTTTTTCACATAGCGATGCTGCCGCCGGCTCGGCGAGTGTTGCCCGATACACTTTGGGTACCGCATGCTTGGGCGAGGTCAACACGTGAATACACTGGCCATCATCGGTCAAGAGTAAAAGTCCGGTCGTTTCAACATCCAGCCGGCCAACCGGTTGCACATCACGCTCACGCAACGGGTCCGGTAAGAGCGAGAGAATACTGGGATGATGTTTGGGTGCCCGCGAGCACTCGTAACCCGTGGGCTTATGAAGCAGCAAATAGGCCTTTTCACAAAACGGCCATGCGCGCTCAAACCCTTCCACGGAGAAAACCAGCCCCTCAGTCTCAAGCACCGTATCGGCATCATCCACCAAAACATCATTCACGCGCACCGCCCCGATACGAATCAAATGCCGGCACATTTTTCGGGATCCGAACCCCTGACTATGAAGCAATCGCTCCAACGTGTTGTTTTTATTAGTTTTTTTGATCATACCGATTAACTTCTCCGAACGCGCGGGCTACTGCTTCGAACGTGGCTATATTGTCACTATAAAAAGAAACGGCCCGCCGCAGCGAGCCGTTCAGCGGTTTCAAGACCAATTACGCATCAATGTTACGGGCGGTCAACGCGTTGGTTTCAATAAACGCACGACGCGGTTCAACCAGCTCACCCATGAGGGTCGAGAAGATCTGGTCAGCGCCGATGGCATCTTCAATCTGAACCTTGAGCAGACGACGAACCGTCGGGTCCATGGTAGTTTCCCATAGCTGCTCGGGGTTCATTTCACCCAGACCTTTATAGCGCTGCTTACCGATGCCACGTTCCACTTCGTTAAACAGCCACTGCATGGCTTCACTGAAGCGCGACACCGCACTTTGCTTTTCACCACGATGGATCACTGCGCCACCATGGGTCAGGTCCGCCAGCAATTCTGCTGTCTTCCGCAGCTGAGTGTAATCGCCTGACGCCAGGAAATCCTGATCAATGAGGCCCAGTTTCAAATTACCATGGTGCCAGCGCTCCAGTCGGAGCACCCAGCTTTCACGATTCGCATCATAGGCAGGAACGATCTCCAGAGGCTTCTCATGCGACGCACGGACGGGTCCTGACCCCATGGCCTTAGTCAATGCATTTGCGGCGCTCTGAGCGGCCTTTTCGTCACTCAGGTCAATGTGCAGGTTGTCGTTCACCAAGGTATGCAGTACTTCCGGGTGAATCAGATAGGACAAACGATCAATAATGGCTTCAGACAGCAGGAAGCTGCGTGCCAGATCGCCGAGTGCCTCACCTTCAATGGCCTGGCCCTTAGCCGGCTGTAATTTGGCTTCATCCAACGCCATCTGCAGCAGGAACTGATGATATTCGTGGTCATCCTTGAGATAACGCTCGGTTTTACCGTGTTTGACCTTGTATAACGGCGGCTGGGCGATATAGATGTGACCACGCTCAACCAGTTCGGGCATCTGACGATAGAAGAAGGTCAACAGCAGGGTACGGATGTGGGCACCATCAACGTCCGCATCGGTCATGATGATGATGCGGTGATAACGCAGTTTTTCCGGTTTATATTCATCTTTGCCGATGCCGGTACCCAGGGCGGTAATCAGTGTGGCGATTTCCTGCGAGGCGATCAGCTTGTCGAAACGGGCTTTTTCCACATTCAGGATTTTCCCCTTCAGCGGCAGAATCGCCTGGAACTTACGATCACGGCCCTGTTTGGCCGAACCGCCGGCGGAGTCACCCTCCACCAGGTAAAGTTCGCACTTGCTCGGATCTTTTTCTTGGCAATCAGCCAGTTTACCGGGCAAACCCACACCATCAAGCACACTCTTACGGCGTGTCATTTCACGTGCCTTACGGGCAGCGTCACGAGCACGGGCCGCTTCAACGATTTTACCGGTAATCACCTTGGCATCCGCCGGACGCTCCAGCAGGAAATCCGCCAGCTTCTGGGCAACCACTTCTTCCACTGCCGGACGAGCTTCTGACGACACCAGCTTCATCTTGGTCTGTGAGGCAAACTTCGGATCAGGCATCTTTACCGACAGCACGCAGGTCAGACCTTCGCGCATATCATCACCGGTGATATCGACTTTCGCTTTTTTCGCGATATCGTTCTCTTCAATGTACTTGTTGATGACACGTGTCATTGCCGTACGCAAACCAGTCAGGTGCGTACCACCATCCGACTGCGGAATATTGTTCGTAAAGCACAGCACGTTTTCAGCATAGGAATCGTTCCATTGCATGGCGACTTCAACGGAGATCGTGGCTTCACCCACCTTGCTTTCACCCGTTGAGTAGAACACATTGGGATGCAGCACGGTTTTGTTCTTGTTGATGTAATCAACAAAACCCTTCACACCGCCCGAAAACGCGAAGTCTTCTTCCTTGCCAGTGCGTTGATCCACCAGACGGACACGCACCCCGTTATTCAGGAACGACAATTCACGCAAGCGCTTGGCCAGAATTTCATAATGGAATTCCACCGTCCCGAAAATTTCCGGATCGGCCAGGAAATGAACTTCAGTGCCGCGGTTTTCCGTATCTCCGATAACGGCCAGTGGCGAGACTTCAACACCATTCTGCATTTCAAGAACACGGTTGACGGCTTTACCCTGGTTGAACTCCATGAAATGCTTTTTACCGTCGCGGCGGATCGTCAGCTTCAACCACTGTGATAGTGCATTTACGCAGGAAACACCCACGCCGTGCAGACCACCGGAGACCTTGTAGCTGTTCTGGTTGAACTTACCGCCGGCATGCAGAACGCACATAACGATTTCTGCCGCAGAACGCTTCGGTTCGTGTTTGTCGTCAAATTTGATGCCGGTTGGAATACCACGACCGTTATCCTTGACCGAAATCGAGTTGTCGCTGTGAATCGTCACCACGATGTCATCACAGAAACCTGCCAGAGCTTCATCGATACCGTTATCAACCACTTCGAACACCATGTGGTGCAGACCACTGCCATCCGACGTATCGCCGATGTACATCCCCGGACGTTTACGGACCGCTTCCAGACCTTCTAACTGCTGGATCGATGATTCGTCGTATTCAGGTACTTGCGTGGTTTTTTTATCGGACATCGTTTTCAACTTTGATCATTCAAACAGGTGTTTTCTAATGGCATCACTGAAGCAAATCTGATTTAGATCCGCATCGGCATGACCACATACTTGAAGTTCGTGCTATCGATCGGGCCGAAAAGGGCACTCGAATTTGAATCGTTAAAGCGCCAGGCTACCGTCTCATCACTGACGTGGCTCAATACATCCAACAGATAGTTCACATTAAAACCAATATCGAGGCGATCACCGTTGTAATCCACTTCGATTTCTTCCTGAGCTTCTTCCTGCTCGGCATTAGCAGCGCTGATCTTCAAAACACCATCTTCTAAAATCAGACGCACACCCGAGAATTTTTCATTGGACAGAATCCGGGCCCGCTGCAGCGATTGGCTCAACGCCACACGATTCAATATCAATTCCTGCGTGAAGCTTGGCGGAATCACGCGAGTGTAATCCGGGAACTTACCATCAATCAGTTTGGTCACGAACACCACATCACCAAACGAGAAACGTGCCTGATTATGCGCCAGTGTAATGTTCAGCGGATCCTCGGTATCGGCGAGCAAACGAGCCAGTTCCAGAACCGACTTACGGGGCAGAATGACTTCCTGGCGTTCCAGGCTTTCACTGATGTCCATCTGGGCAAATGCCAAGCGATGACCATCGGTTGCTACCGAACGCAATGCATTACCTTCGACCTGCAGCAACATACCGTTCAGATAGTAGCGCACGTCCTGTGCCGCCATCGCGTATTGGGTCTGACCCAGCAGGTGCTTGAACGATTTCTGCGTTACGGTAAACGACACCTGGTTCGCCGGATTCAGATTCATCTGCGGAAAATCTTCCGCAGGCAATGTCTGTAACGAGAAACGGCTCTTGCCAGCTTTAACGACCAGACGCTTGTCATCCATATCCAGGCTAACGGTAGATTCTTCCGGTAGCGACCGCAGAATATCCTGCAGCTTGCGTGCACCCACCGTCACTGAACCTTCGGCTTCACCTTCCAGGCTCACGCCCGTCGTGATCTGAATTTCGATATCTGTCGCAACTAGAGTCAGCATGGACCCTTTTTTCTCGATCAGCACATTCGACAGAATAGGCAGTGTATGCCGCTTCTCAACAATGCCTGAAACGGTTTGTAACGGTGCCAGCAGTGTTTCTCTAGAGGTCTTTAATAACAGCATATATAGAATTCCTAATACGAATAAGCTCAGGTCAATTCTGTGGATAAGGTGATTTTCTCACGAAAATTCATGGGATTGCTGACTGTACAACCCTAAGGAAAACCCAGGGGATGACAGGTAGACGAAAAGGGGATGAATTTCGACCCCTGAACAAAAACCAGAGTTACGCACAAACCATCCACGCACTGTACAGGAGTTATGCATCATCCCTTCAGCACCTGGAGAAGAACATGAATATCATGATTGATCTGTTGATCCTTGGTGCGTAGGTCTTCAATCGTACGTACCGCATGCAGCACGGTTGTATGGTCCCGACCACCAAAGGATTCACCAATCATCTGGTAACTATGCGGCGTAACTTCCTTGCAAAGCCACATGGCAACCTGACGAGGCCGGGCAATCATTCGGCTTCGTTTTTTGGAGTAAAGGTCACCAACCTTCAATTTATAGTAGTCAGCGACCATTTTCTGGATGTTTTCTACTGTAATTTGACGGTTATAGGCCCCAACAATGTCTTTTAGGGCTTCTTTGGCGGTTTCCAGGGTGATTTCACGCCCATGAAACTGTGCAAAAGCCAGAACTCGGGTTAAAGCCCCCTCAAGTTCACGTACATTGGAGCGTAAATGCTTGGCAATGAAGAAAGCCACTTCATCCGCCAGCACTTTGCCTTCAGATTCTGCCTTCTTTTTAAGAATGGCCACCCGCATTTCTGTTTCCGGAGGTTCGATCTGTACGGTCAGACCCCAATCCAGGCGGGTAATTAGTCGGTCTTCAAGACCTTCAATGGCTTTCGGATACGTATCGCAGGTAATAACAATCTGCTTACGCGCTTCAACTAAGGCATTGAATAGATAGAAAAACTCTTCCTGAGAGCGGTCTTTGCCCTTCAGAAACTGAACATCATCCAGTAAGAGCAGATCAATGGATCGATAGCTGCGTTTGAAACTATCAAACGCTTTCTGCTGGTAGGCACGCACGACATCCGAGTAATAGTCTTCGGCATGAACGTAGCGCACCACTTTGGTTGGATCATGTGCCAGAACCGCATTGCCGATTGCATGAATCAGGTGGGTTTTACCCAGACCGGCGCCGCCATAAATAAATAGCGGGTTATAGGCCCCACCGGGCGATTCAGCCACGTTCATGCAAGCCGCGCGAGCCAGCTCGTTGGCTTTACCAACCACCAGTTCGTCAAATGTGAAATGCGGCATTAAGCGGGTACCCTGCCCATTGGCTTTTCGACCAACGCTAGAGACAACAGCGGGTTCAGTCAGCGGTGCCGTCATGGCAGGAGTTGCCGGAGGGACGGTGGACAGGTTGGAAACCGTGGGTGCAGGATTTTGAGGTGCGGTAGAACGGGTTGGAACGGCATCCGTAGCAGCCTGAGCCGCACCAATTGAAAAATTGACCGTGACCGGTTCGCCGTAAAAACGCTCAGCGAGCTCCTGAAACGTGTTGAGATAGTTGTCCCGAACCCACTTCAGAATAAAGCGATTGGGTGCGGCAATGGTTAGTTCAGTAGTTACATTATCGCGGTCAGCAGCAAGCTGAAGCGGACGAATCCATGTGCTGAACTGCTGGGCGGGTAAGGTTTCCCCCAGCTTTTCAAGACAGTAGTTCCAGAATGGATTCATAGTAACAATAAGTTCGACGCTGATAAGCGCGATAGATGTGAACAGCCGCGGCCGTGGATTATGCAACCTTTTAGGATACCTTAAGCCGCTCACTTTGTCCGGCGTTCGACCACGCTGATTTTGACAGATGGCTTGATAATCCAGGAATAATGCTTGACAGACAAAGGGAAATTCCTGTTTAATCACGGGTTTTTCGCGGCACCGCTGCGATATCTTTGGCAATTTTCTGGATTCTGGGGAGCCCCCGTCATGAAACGTACTTATCAACCTTCCGTTGTTCGCCGTAAGCGTACCCACGGTTTCCTCGTTCGTTCGCGTACCCGTGGTGGTCGTGCCGTGATCGCTTCACGCCGCGCCAAGGGCCGTAAGCGCCTGTCTGTCTAAGTGCCAGCGTCCGGTTTTTCCGGACGTAACCGTTTGAAACATGACTAGTTTCAATTCGGTTCGGAACAACGGTGATTTCATCCCGTTTTCGCTTTAGCAGGGCATCAAGGCTTCTTAAACCGTCGGAGTTCCAGGCGGTCTTTGATGCCCGCAAAGCTTGCCGAGGTCAGTGGCTGACGATTCATCGCCATTTACCGGATGCGGCAATTACCTGTCGTTTGAATGATCAGGTAGATCCTCTGGAAACTGCAAATACTGCGAGCCGCTTGGGGCTGATCGTCGCCAAACGTTTGGTGGCGGCTTCCGCACGCCGGAATCTCATCCGTCGTATTCTGCGAGAGTATTTTAGGACCACACCCGCCATGTTTCCGCCCGGAGACTGGATTATTCGTCTGCATGAATCACCATTTCGGGTTCGAAAAGGCGAAGCTTCGCCGACACGCCTGCAGATTGTTACGGGATTACGGCGGGATGTGACGCAACTGGTGAACCGTATCGCCGGACAGATCGAACGGGAAAAACGGGAAAGCGCATCGTGAAATCCCAGGGGCTTGAACGATTTATCGCCTTACCCGGTCTGTTGATCCGCCAGATACTGTTGGCTCTTATCCAGATTTATCGTTACGCCATCAGCCCGTTTCTGGGCCAGCGCTGCCGCTTTTATCCCAGCTGTTCTGCCTATGCTGCCCAAGCGCTGACGAAACACGGCGTCTTGAAAGGTTTGTGGCTTTCTATAAAAAGAGTGCTGCGTTGTCACCCATTCCACCCCGGTGGACACGATCCTGTGCCCTGAATCTGGTACCCTTGCATGCTTTGTGGCGTCTCATTTGAGCCGTCCCGATTTTTTGAACCTTTTATCCGGCTGAACCATGGATTACCGTCGCTTATTTCTTACCCTGATTTTTACGATTTCTGCTTTCATGTTGTGGGAAGGCTGGAGTCAGCATAAGGCCGCTCAGAAGGCCGCCAATATGCCGGCCGCCGCACAAGCCGCAGATGCGCCGAGTGGTTCTGTCGATCTGCGTGCCAAGGATGGCAACGCTGTTCCGGCACGTGCTAACGGTAGCAGTGTTTCGGTCGCACAAGTGGCGGCTGTCGCCAATGCACCGACGGTGACCGTGAAGACCGACGAATACGTCGCTACCATCAGCCTGGCTGGTGCCAGCATCACATCGCTGGAGCTGACGCAGCACAAAGGTGATGATCAATCCGGCCTGGTTGAGCTTTTCGGTAAAACCCATAAATACGCAGCACAGTCTGGCCTGATTGGCGATGGTTTGCCCAATCACAAAACGCTGTGGCGTCAGGTTTCGACGGCCACCGAACTGAAAGCCGGTCAGAAAAGCCTGGATGTTGTATTTGAAGCCGATGCGGCGAATGGCGGCAAAGTCACCAAAACGCTGACCTTCAAGCGTGGTGATTACGGTATTGATGTGTCGTACAAACTGAAGGGTGTTGCGGCCGATAAGGCTGATGCCTATTTCCAGCTGGTACGTGACGACAAAGCGCCGGCTGGCGACCCGAACATGGTGAGCGTTTTCACCGGTCCGGCTTTCTATACCGATGCCCAGAAGTTTAACAAGATCAAATTTGCCGACATCGCGGATGGCAGCGCCAAATTTGAAAAGACCGCCGATAACGGCTGGGTTGCCATGATCCAGCACTATTTCGTTACTGCCTTCCTGCCACCGGCCGGAATGCCACGTGAGTTTTATACGCGTCAGGTGGAGCCGGGTGTCTTTGCAGCCGGCGTGATCGTACCAATGCCAGCGGCCGACAATGGCGTGAGCGCATTAACCGTACCGCTTTATGCCGGCCCGCAGGAACACAGTACGCTAGAAAAAGTAGCACCGGGTTTTGATCTGGTGGTGGACTACGGTTGGCTGACCGTCCTGGCTGCCCCGATTTTCTGGGTGCTGGAATGGCTCGAAGTAATGACCGGTAACTGGGGTTGGGCCATTGTCATCATGACGATCATCCTCAAGCTCATCTTCTTCCCGCTGTCGGCGGCCAGCTACAAATCGATGGCCCGAATGCGTACCGTTACGCCGCGTCTGATGGCGCTCAAGGAACGTTACGGTAGCGACAAACAGAAGCTCAACCAGGAAATGATGGATCTGTACCGTAAGGAAAAGATCAATCCGCTGGGAGGCTGTCTGCCGATTCTCGTACAGATCCCGGTGTTCATCGCCCTGTACTGGGTACTGCTTGGTGCCGTGGAAATGCGTAACGCGCCGTGGGTCGGCTGGATTCATGATCTCACGCGACCGGACCCGTTCTACATTCTGCCGGCCATCATGATGGCCACCATGCTGCTGCAGGTGAAGCTGAACCCGACGCCGCCGGATCCGGTACAGGCCAAGATCATGTGGATCATGCCGCTGGGCTTTGGCATCATGTTCTTCTTCTTCCCGGCCGGCCTGGTGTTGTACTGGACCGTAAACAACATCCTGTCGATTACCCAGCAGTGGGCGATCAACCGTAAGATTGAAGCGGCCAAGCACAGCCATCGCTAATATGAAGACAGCCCCCATCGCGGCCATCGCCACGGCGCCGGGCCGCGGTGGTGTGGGCATCATCCGATTGTCCGGTGCGGGGCTGGCGCCCTGGATCGAAGCGCTGACTGGTAAATTGCAGTCCGCCCAGTTTGGGCAACCCCGCGTTGCCACGTTTACGCCGTTTCTCGATGCAGATGGTCAGGTGCTGGATGAAGGCCTGCTGCTCTACTTTGCCGGTCCGCATTCTTTCACGGGTGAAGATGTCATCGAACTCCAGGGGCACGGTGGTCCCGTCGTCATGCAGCTCCTGCTGGCCCGTTGCCTGGATCTGGGTGCGCGTTTGGCTGAGCCTGGCGAATTTACGCGCCGTGCTTTTATCAACGGCAAACTCGATTTGGCACAAGCCGAGGCTGTGGCTGATCTCATCAACGCCTCGACGGCGACTGCGGCCCGCTCTGCGGTGCGCTCATTGCAGGGTGATTTTTCACGCACCAT
>CAYLWV010000044.1:0-13145 GCA_964387485.1 uncultured Dechloromonas sp.
TCCAGCAGATCACGCGGAATGGCCGCCGTATTAATGGCAATAAAGGGTTTTTTGGCACGCGGGCTGTGCCGGTGCAATGCACGCGCAACCAGCTCCTTACCCGAACCGGATTCGCCGGTAATCAGCACGGTGGCACTGGAGTTCGACAATCGCCCAATCGCCCGGAAGACTTCCTGCATCGCCGGCGCATGCCCCTGAATCTCGGGCATGCCGGCCTCCTCTTCGGCAGCAGCAACTGCCGGCTTGGCCGATTGCGCCATCGCGCGCTGAATCAGCGCCAGCGCCTGATCCACATCAAAAGGCTTGGCCAGATATTCGAAGGCGCCGCCCTGAAATGCGGCGACCGCACTTTCCAGATCGGAATAGGCCGTCATGATGATGACCGGCAGATCCGGCAGCAGGGCTTTGATGCGCGCCAGCAGATCCAGACCGGAGGGCCCAGGCATACGGATATCAGAAATCAGGACTTGCGGCGGTGGGTCACCCGCATCCAGCGCATTGATCACATCATTGGCATGGTCGAAGCTGCGCTGCGATATACCGGCGCGGCCGAGGGCTTTTTCCAGCACCCAGCGGATAGACTGATCGTCGTCAACAATCCAGACGGACTTCATGGTCGGTGTCTCCAGAATTCACCAGTCAGCCAGAGGGCACACCGGTTGTTTTTTAACAACCGAAGATGAGCAAATACCATGCCGGTTTTCGGTATTGCGTGATTAAAACTGGCAATTTGTATTCTACGCCATCAGGCGACCGGCAACCGGATGATGAACTGCGTATGACCTGGCTTGCTTTCACACTCGATGGTGCCCTGGTGTTGCTGAATAAAACTCTGGGCAATCGTCAGCCCCAGGCCTGTGCCGCCCTCGCGACCCGACACCAGCGGATAGAACATGCGATCAAGAATACTGCGCGGAATGCCGGGGCCGTTATCGATCACCTGTAGCTCAATCGCCAGCTTCCAGCGATGCTTGAGCAGCGTCACCTGACGGACGGCTCGCGTCCGCAGCGTGATCTGACCACCGTGCTCCGGACTACCCGCCATGGCTTGCGCCGCATTGCGGGCAATATTGAGCACGGCTTGTATCAGCTGCTCACGGTCTGCCGTCATCTCGGGCAGACTGGTGTCGTAATCGCGGCGGACGGTAATGGTTTTAGGAAACTCGGCCAGCACCAGGCTACGCACGCGTTCGAGAATCTCATGGATATTGGTCGGCGCGGGCTGCATGCCCTGATGGGGCTGCAACAAGCGTTGCATCAGATCTTGCAGACGATCCGCTTCCTTGATGATGACTTGGGTATATTCGCGCAATCCCGGGTTGGGCAACTCGTGTTCCAATAACTGGGCCGCGCCCCGGATGCCCCCCAAGGGGTTTTTGATTTCGTGTGCCAGATTGCGCATCAGCTCGCGATGACGCAGCTGCAGCTCAATGAGCCGCTCCTCTCGGCGAGCCCGTAACTGCTGATCAACCGGCCGCAACTCGATGAGCAAACCGCCATCCGCGTCATCCAGAGGGGTGACGGTGCAATCGACGTGGAAAACCTCTTCACTACGCTCAATCTGGATATTCTGACCGCTATAGCCCCATTTATTACTCAGCGACTTCATGATGGCGCTGACCAGCTCGGGCGTCACGCCGATGACCTGAAACAACTCGCGCCCCAGCGCCGCCCGCTGGCTGATACGCAACAGATTCTCAGCAGCCGGATTCAGGTACACGATATGCTGGGAGCGGTCGAGCACCACCGCGGCTGAAGACAACAGCTCGAGGCCGGCATAGCTTGTTGGCGTAGGAATCGGGATAGCCTTGGCGTTCATAAGTGCCGTTCTGTGGAGTCTAGAAACAAAAGAGGGACGGCGAACCGTCCCTCTTTGCTTGCGTTTGCCGTTAGCGGCTCTGCAAAGTTTCGCGGATTAGCACGAGTAGTACATCTCGAACTCAACCGGGTGCGTGGTCATACGCACCTTGTTGACTTCTTCCATCTTCAGATTGATGAACGAATCAATCCAATCCTTCGAGAAGACGCCACCGCGAGTCAGGAACTCATGGTCGGCCTTCAGTGCGTCCAGTGCTTCATCCAGGCTGGCACACACGGTCGGGATCAGCGCATCTTCTTCCGGCGGCAGATCGTACAGGTTCTTGTCAGCCGGATCGCCTGGGTGGATCTTGTTCTGGATACCATCCAGACCGGCCATCAGCAGGGCTGCGAAGCACAGATACGGGTTGGCGATCGGATCCGGGAAACGAGTTTCGATACGGCGAGCCTTGGTCGAAGCCACGAACGGGATACGGATCGAGGCCGAACGGTTCTTGGCCGAGTAGGCCAGCTTCACCGGTGCTTCGTAATGCGGTACCAGACGCTTGTACGAGTTCGTACCCGGGTTGGTGATGGCATTCAGTGCCTTGGCATGCTTGATGATGCCGCCGATATAGTACAGGGCCGTTTCCGACAGGCCAGCGTACTGATCACCTGCAAACAGGTTCTTGCCGTCTTTCCAGATCGACTGGTGAACGTGCATACCCGAACCGTTGTCGCCAACGATCGGCTTCGGCATGAAGGTCGCGGTTTTGCCATACTGGTGCGCAACGTTCAGCACACAGTACTTCAGAACCTGGGTCTTGTCGGCGCGACGGACCAGCGTATCAAACTTGGTACCGATTTCATTCTGACCGGCAGTGGCCACTTCGTGGTGGTGCACTTCCACTTCAACACCACAGGCTTCCATGGCATTACACATCGCAGTACGGATGTCATTGAAGCTATCTACCGGGGCAACCGGGAAATAACCGCCCTTGACGCCCGGACGGTGACCGGTGTTACCGCCTTCGATCTTGGCATCCGACGACCAGGCTGCTTCTTCCGAGAAGATTTTCACGAAAGTGCCCGACATGTCGGTCTTCCATTCGACCGAATCAAAAATGAAGAATTCCGGTTCCGGGCCGAAAAAGGCGGTATCACCGATACCCGAGCTCTTCAGATAGGCTTCGGCACGCTTGGCGATCGAACGCGGGTCACGGTCGTAACCCTTGCCATCGGTCGGCTCAACCACGTCACAGGTCAGAACCAAGGTGGTTTCGTCGTAGAACGGGTCGATGTAGGCCGAGGCCGGATCCGGAATCAGCAGCATGTCGGAGGCCTGAATACCCTTCCAACCGGCGATCGACGAACCGTCAAATGCCTGACCTTCTTCAAATTTCTCTTCATTGAACTGGCTGATCGGCACGCCAACGTGCTGCTCTTTGCCACGGGTATCAGTGAAACGGAAGTCGACGTACTTAACGTCGTTGTCCTTGACCAGCTTCAGGACGTCTTGCACGGTGGTCATAACAGCTATCTCCTAAAAGCGACCGCAACGGTCAATCTACACAGTTACAAACAGAAAAAATCTTTGCTCGGACTACAAAGCATGATCCATGCCAATGATAATACGATAACGACCGCCGCAAAGGGGCCCCCACACGGCTTTTTCAAACAGAATTCCTAACACGCCTCTGATCGCCGCACCAATCAGGTGCAGAAACAGGCCTTTTTGCACCATTGCTGTGCGCATTATTCTGGTGCATGCTCACTGAGACGGCGGTATACCGTCCATTGCGATAGCGGCAAGCCTGCTGCCGCAGCGGCTTCACGCATGACATGGACACCACGCTCAATGCCCGCCGGTTCCGGCAAATCACCAATGTCAGGTGGCAGCAGAATTTCCACCTCGACCCGGCCATTCAGGTAATGCAACTGCACACGCTCGGGCGCCCGAGCGCCATGCCCCCAAATACGTTCCGCCGCATCCTGGACCCATCGTTCCAGCCGTTCACGAGAGAGATCGGCTTCCGGCAAGGCGGCATGCGCAAAACGATCATCTTCAGGATCAATGTGCACCAACACATCCAGCACCTGCGAGCATTGCATGCGCACCCGTTGTCGCACCAGTTCGGCAATCCGATGCCCTTCGGATACGCTGATGCGCGGTGCCACATGCACATGGGCGTCCACCAGAATCCGGTCCGCCATACGCCGCGAGCGCAAATCATGCAGATCCATCACCCCCGGCGTCTCTCGGATCACGTGGCGAATCTCTTCGATCTGCTCCGCACTGGCGCCCTGATCAATCAGTTCTTCCAGTGCAGTTCTTGAGAATTGCCAGCCCATTTTGACGATTAATGCACCGACAATGGCCGCCGCCAGGAGGTCGGCATAGACGAAGCCGAGCAGGCTACCACCGATACCAATCGCCACCACCAGCGAAGAGGCCGCATCCGATCGCGAATGCCAGGCATTGGCGATCAGCATGGCGGAATTGGCTTTCTTGGCGATTTTCAGCATATAGCGGAAGAGCCACTCCTTGGACACCAGTGCCAGCAGGGCCACATAAAGCGCCATCATCTCGACCGGTGGTGCCGTTTCGACACTCACGGCCCGTTCAGCCGCCGAATAGAGAAAGCCGCCGCCGATGACCAGCAACATCACGCCCAGAACCAGGGTGGCCAGGGTCTCAAGACGGGCGTGGCCGTATGGATGGTTGTCATCTGCCGCTCGTGCACTGTGCTTGGCGACAAACAGCACCAACACATCGGATAGCAGATCGGAAAAGGAATGGAACCCATCTACCAGTAGGCTATGGGAGTGCGCGAACCAGCCCACGATGATCTGTAACACCGATAGGCCGATATTTAGCCCCATACTCACATTCACCGAGCGACGGACCAGCCGATTAGACGCATCGGAACCATGAGCCCCCGTCAGTGCATCGATCAGTGCGGTCTGGTCATGGGCATGAGCGTGCCCGGCGTGGTGATGCCCCAGAGACATACAAGCTTCCTTTAAAGTCCGGATTTGGCCGTGGCGATTCCGCTCGCGGCACCTGCCGCGTATACTCGGCCTCTACGTGATATTTTATCGCCGCATTTTATCCCTAATCCCCCGGCCTCCGGGTCGGCCCGACATCGGTTTAACAGAACATTCATCATGAGCCGTATCAGCGACATTCTGACCTTGGCCCGCACGCGTGCCGAACAGCAGGGCTTTAATTACAGTGGCGACGTCACGCCGCAGGAAGCATTGATCCTTCTTCAGGAAGCACCGGGTACCGTGCTGGTCGATGTCCGTACCCGTGCCGAATGGGATTGGGTTGGCCGGGTACCAGGCGCCATTGAAATTGACTGGGTGCAATACCCGGACATGACGCGTAACCCGCACTTCATCAGCGACCTGCAGCGCCAGGTCGACCAGAAAGCTATCATTCTGTTCCTGTGCCGCAGCGGCGTCCGTTCGCGCAGCGCAGCCGTCGCCGCACTGGATGCGGGTTTTACGGCCGCCTACAACATTCTGGAAGGCTTCGAGGGCGACAAAGATGCCCACAACCACCGCGGCAATGTCGGCGGCTGGCGCTTCCACGGCCTGCCCTGGTATCAAGGTTGAGGGAGCCACGGGTCATGCTGCCTTTTGAAGATTACCGCGACCTCCCGGACGATGTGTGCCAGGAGCGCATCCACGCCGCCCGCAAACAACTGGGTGCACGTGCCGTATTGCTGTGCCACCACTATCAGCGGGCCGATGTCTATCAGCATGCCGATCTGACGGGCGATTCGCTGAAGCTGTCGCGCCTGGCCAGCCAGACGGATGCCGAATACATCGTGTTCTGTGGCGTCCACTTCATGGCGGAAGTCGCCGACATGATGACCAAACCCAACCAAACAGCCATTCTGCCCGATCTGGCAGCCGGTTGTTCCATGGCGGACATGGCCAATCTGACCAAGGTCGAACGCTGCTGGCGGGAACTGACTGCGGCGCTGGGCGAAGACCCGGCCAACCTGGTCACACCGATTACCTACATCAACTCCGCCGCCGACCTCAAAGCATTCTGCGGTGACCGCGGCGGCATCGTATGCACCTCGTCGAACGCCCCGGTAATTCTGGATTGGGCGCTGGAACGACGACCGAAAATCCTGTTTTTCCCGGACCAGCACCTGGGCCGCTGGACAGGCCATCAACGCGGCATCCCGCTCGACGAAATGGTGGTCTGGGATCCGGACCAGCCGCGCGGCGGCCTGACCCAGGAACAGATACGGAACGCCAGGATTCTGCTGTGGAAAGGCCACTGTTCGGTACATCAAATGTTTCAGCCGGCGCACATCGAAGCCTTCCGTGCCAAACATCCGGACGGCAAAGTGATCTCGCATCCGGAATGTTCGTTCGAAGTCTGTTCGGCTTCCGACTACATCGGCTCGACGGAATACATCGTCAAGATCATCAAGGAAGCACCCGCCGGCACCCGCTGGCTGGTCGGCACTGAGCTGAATCTGGTGGAGCGCCTGGCACGCGAGGTTGCTCCGGAAGGTAAAGTCGTTCAGTTCATGGCCCCCACCGTCTGTATGTGTTCGACCATGCAACGGATTGACCCGCAGCATCTGGCGTGGACACTGGAAAACCTGGTGGCCGGTCATGTGGTCAACGCCATTCATGTACCGGAAAGCCAGACTGCCGCGGCCAAACTGGCCATGGAACGCATGCTGGAAGTTTCCTGAAGGCTTATCGGGTCAACAAAGACGCCCACATGTCCGACACGCTGTCGCTGGTCACCTACAACATTCACAAAGGCTTCTCGCAGTTCAACCGTCGTCTAACGGTGCATGATCTGCGGGATCGCCTGCGCCACCTGGATCCGGACCTGGTATTTCTACAGGAGGTTCAAGGCCTGCACCAGCAACATGCCATCAAGCACGACAACTGGCCCATGCAACCACAGCATGAGTTTCTGGCAGACTCTATCTGGCATGCCAGTTACGGGCAGAACGTGCTCTACGACCATGGGCATCACGGTAACGCCATTCTGTCGCGCTACCCCATCGAACGCAGCCACAACCAGGACATCACCCACCTGAGCTTCGAACGGCGAGGCCTACTGCACACGCAGATCCAATGGCAGGGCCAGACCGTCCACTGCGTCTGCGCCCACCTGTCATTACTGGCGCGCTCCCGTAAATGGCAGATGGCCGCCCTCGCCGAAGAAATCGACCGACTGGTGCCCCACGACCAACCACTCATCATTGCCGGTGATTTCAACGATTGGCGCAACCATGCCAGTGAACACCTGGCCCAACGACTGGAGATGGTCGAGGTTTTTGATCAACTCTCGGGCAAACCGGCACGCAGCTTCCCCGTCGCCATGCCCATGCTGCGCCTAGATCGTATCTATATTCGCGGTCTCCGGGCCATTCGGGCCGACGTCCATCACGGCGCAGGCTGGTCGAAAATTTCTGACCATGCCGCCCTGCGCTGTGAGCTTGAGCTGACGGGCTAGTATGCGCTTCGGTGGCCGGCTGCTCCATGCACTGAACCGCGCACCGGATATGATCGGTGACAACCGCCTCCGGTTACTCTGCAATGGCGACGGCTACTTCCCTGCATGCGTCGGGGCCTTCCAAAACGCGACAGAAACCATCCGTCTCGAAACCTATCTGTATGCCGATGACGCCATTGGTGATGCCGTCACACAGGCGCTTTGCGATGCGGCACAACGCGGGGTAGATGTACGCATCGTCGTTGACGGATTCGGCGCCCGCAATCTGGATGCACGACACCTCCCGCGGCTCTTGCAAGCCGGTGTACAGGTTCGGGTTTTTCGGCCGGAACAGCATCTGTGGCGCCACCTGCTCTCGCGTAAACGCACTCGCCTGCGACGCATGCATCGCAAGATGGCATTGATCGATGGTCGATTAGCCTTTCTGGGGGGCATCAATATCATTGACGACGCGACCGGCAATAGCGGCAGCACCCGTCTGGATTTCGCACTCGAAATTGCCGGCCCGATTCTTTCCCAGATCGGCCACGCCATGGATCGTCAATGGCTGACCTTGTCGCGCAGCCCACTGTACCGGCGCCCGTTCGTTCAACAGGGCAACCGCCCAGAACCTACGGTGATTCATGCCGCGCCCGCCGGCAATATCCGCTGCGCCCTTCTGCTTCGTGACAACCTGACATACCGGCGCAGCATCGAACAGGCTTATATCAGCGCGATTGAGTCGGCAACGCAGCGCCTGACGCTCGCCATGGCGTATTTCATCCCCAGCCGTCGCATTCTCAATGCATTACTCGATGCAGCGCACCGCGGCGTTCAAATTAATCTCATGCTACAGGGCCGAATCGAATACCGGCTCCAGCATTACGCATCGCAATCGCTCTACCATCGGCTTCTGAATGCCGGCATTCGTATTCACGAATATCAACCTGGCCTAATGCACGCCAAAGTCGGGGTCGTTGATGGCCAGTGGGCGACTCTGGGATCAGCCAACCTGGATCCCTTTTCTCTGCTCGTGGCGCGGGAAGCCAATCTAATTATTCGAGACCCGACCTTCTGCGCAGCGCTGGAGCAAAGGCTGACCAGGGATATTGCGACGCACTGCCGAGAGATCACAGCATCCGGCTGGTCCCGGAAGTCCGGGCTGCATCGGGCTTTACGCATTCTCAGTGCCCGTATCCTCTTCCGCCTGTTGAGCCTGACGCGTTACGCCGACAATTACTGAGTCATGCGCCAGCCAGGGTAGGCTCGGACAAAATCCCGCGCCGCCGTGGCACACGATCCAAGGACCAGGATTCACTCACCCAGTGCCAGAGGCCTGCCTGCGACCCGCTACGCAATGCATCCGGGGGCATCTGCCCGAGAAAATGCAACGCAGCCCACAGTACCGCCACCCGCGCCGCTTCATCAGCGACCGGAAGCCTCCGGGCCCGCGTCTGCTTCGACAACTTTTCACCGCTCAGATTCACCGCCACCGGAATATGCGCGTAGACCGGCATAACACCACCCAGCGCCCGGATCAGCGCAATCTGTCGGGCGGTAGAGTCCAACAGATCTGCACCACGCACGACCTGGTTTACCCCCTGCGCCAGATCATCCACCACCGCGGCCAACTGATAGGTGTAACAACCATCTGCCCGCTGGATGACAAAATCCCCGACACCTGCTGCCAGTTGCTGCTGTTGCAGCCCCTGAATCCGGTCTTCAAAAACAATCGGTGCATCAACGGGCGAACCAACACGAAAACGCCATGCTGCACGAGCCGGTACAGGATCGCCCTGTTGCCATGTCGCACAGGTCCCCGGATAGATTCGGGCGCCATCCACACCCACGCTGACATGGGCCGCCTGTGCCAACGAGCTACGCGAGCAGGTACATGGATAGGCCAGCCCGGCGGCAATCAGACGATGCAATACCGCCTCATAGCGCACACCCCGCGCCGATTGATAAACCACCTGAGCAGATGACCACTTGAAACCGTAGGCCTGCAGCGTCTGCAGTTGATCATCAGCCATGCCGCCAAGTGCTCGTGGCCGATCCACGTCTTCAATGCGCACGAGCCACTGACCCTGCCGGGCTTCCAGATAACTGGCCATCGCAGCCAGCAGCGAACCAAAGTGCAAGGGACCGGTCGGCGATGGCGCAAAGCGGCCCACCACACCCGCAGAATACCCCGCGTCAGAAAACTTCATAATTTTCGAACAAAGCCTTCATAATCATCGAACGATACACGGGTATCCCCAGTGCAATCTACGCCCATAGACAAAACATTTTGAGACAACATCGCACCATGCCATCACCCGCACCCTCGCCCACCGCACTCATTTCGCGCTACAGCACGCCCGCCATCGCTCTGCACTGGCTGATGGCATGGTTGGTGATTGCCACCTATTTTATCGGGCTGGGCATGGGGGAGCTACCTATTGGACCGGAGCGCATCCAGATGGTCGGCTGGCATAAGTGGCTGGGCGTCACAGTGGCCTACGTCTGGGTCGTCCGAATGTACTGGCGCGCCACACACCAGCCTCCTGCGCCACCGGCAGGAGCCGCCTGGCAAAATCTGGCAGCCCATACTGTTCATGGGTTGCTCTATGTATTGCTCATCGCCATTCCGGTCACAGGCTGGCTAATGAGTTCGGCGAAAGGCTTCACGACCAATTATTTCGGGCTCTTTGACTTGCCTAACCTGCTCGACAAAGACAAGGCGCTAGCGCACACCCTGAAGGAAGCCCACGGCTTCCTGGCCAACACGCTGATGGCACTAGTGGGGGTACACATTGCCGCTGCACTCAAGCATCAATGGATCGACAAGGACAACCTGTTAGACCGCATGCGTCAACCGCGTAACCGCTAAACCACGACTCACGGCCTGTCCTTGAGCAAACCCAGACATTCTATGAAACAACATACCTCCTTACTGGCACTAACCTTCCTTGCCCTGGTGGTCGCCACGACACCCGCACAAGCCATTGAATACGACCGGGTGGACACGGCAAAATCGAGCATCAAGTTTGTGCCCACGCTGATGGGTAGCAAAACCGAAGGCAGTTTCAGCAAGTTCACAGCACAGGTCCGCTTTGACCCGGACAAACCCGCCAGCGCGGCCGCCAAAGCGGATGTGGATATCCGCAGCTTCGACATTGGTTATGACGAAGCCACGGCAGAAGCCCTGGGCAAGAACTGGTTTGATGTCCAGCAGTTTCCGACGGCCGACTTTACCGTGACTAAAGTCAAAGCCCTGAGCAAGGATCGCTTCGAGCTCTCCGGCAACCTGACGATTCGCGGCAAAACCAAAGCGCTCACATTCCCGGTTGCTCTCACCCGTGACACGGCACAAACCGCACGCCTGGATGGCACGGTCATCATCAAACGGCTTGATTTCAGTCTGGGCCAGGGCGCCTGGGCAGGCACCGGCACGGTCGCCAACGATGTCACGCTGATCATTCGCCTCGCACTGAGTGGCAAGTAACCTCCATCTCACCCCGTTTCTTTTCACCCCACAGGAGTTAACCATGAAAAAAAACCTGATCATTGGCGCAATTGCCGCAACGCTGGCTACCGGCGCCCTCGCCGAACCAGTGACCTATACCATTGACCCGACGCACACGTTTGCCAGTTTCGAATACACCCACCTGGGCTTCTCGAAACAGCGCAGCCGTTTTAATGACACCACCGGCACCATCACGCTGGACCAGAAAGCCAAAACCGGCAATGCCGACATCACGATCAAGGTGGATTCGGTCGACACGGGCAGCAAAGCCTTTGATGGCCACCTGACCAGCAGCAACTGGTTCGATGCGGATGCTTACCCGACCATCACCTTCAAATCGACCGGCTTCAAGTTCAAAGGCGACAAGCCGACGGAGGTTATGGGCAATCTGACCGTCCGTGACATCACTAAGCCGGTCACGCTGAAGATCACCCACTTCAACTGCGCCGTACACCCGATGCGCCAGAAAGACGCCTGTGGCGCCAATGCCGTGACACAGATTAAGCGTAGCGATTTCGGTTTGGGTAAATATGCACCAGGCGTGAGCGATGAAACCGAACTGTCGGTGGCCGTCGAAGCGATCAAGAACTGATCCCTGCTACGGTACGACCAAACAAAAGGGCTACCGGAAATTCCGGTAGCCCTTTTGTTGCGCTATCAGGCACCGCCTGATTATTTATTCAGATCGCTGTCCTGGTAGTACTTGGTACCCTTAGCGGTAATCTCAGCCGCCAGGCCGTTGTCCGTCAGCTGGTACATCCAAACGCCCTCACTCACATTGGCTGCACCTTCATAAGCACCACCGTTGTTTTCATATTTGGCGGCTGCCGTTGCCTGACCACCAAACTCCCAACCGGAATTGATAAAGCTTTGCAGGGCTTTCTCGGTCTCAAATACAAAAATCACACTGAAGGACTTGATACCAATCCCCAGACCAGCCTGCACTTCCACCATCTTCATAAAGACCGGCTTGGCCTTGCTCATGACGACACCCGACCCCGAACCGCCGCCGGCAATAAAAATCTTCATCCCGAAATTGCTGAACGTGGCATAGCCGGCAGATTTTTCAACCAGCTCTTTGGCATGGGGCTCCAGACGATAGAGACGACGCATGATCTGCTCGTTCTGCTTAAGAATATCGGCCCGTTGCTGAGCAACCGGTTTGCTATCAAACAGCGCGTACGCCGGCGCAACCGGCAGGGTCAGTGCCAGCACACACAGCGCCCATGTGAGTAATTTCTTCATGGCTTCCACCCTGTTACACGTTAAAGAGGAAATTCAGAACATCGCCATCCTGCACCACGTATTCCTTACCTTCGGCCCGCATCTTGCCGGCTTCTTTGGCGCCCTGTTCGCCCTTGAAGGCGATAAAGTCTGCAAAGGCAATGGTCTGTGCACGAATGAAACCACGTTCAAAGTCCGTGTGAATCACGCCAGCAGCTTGCGGTGCCGTATCACCCTTGTGAATCGTCCAGGCGCGCACTTCCTTCACCCCTGCCGTAAAGTAGGTCTGCAGACCAAGTAGATCGTAACCGGCACGAATCACGCGATTCAGACCCGGTTCCTCCAGACCCATTTCGGCCAGGAACTCGGCTTTATCGGCGTCATCCAGATCCGCCAGTTCGGCCTCCATCTTGGCGCACACGGCCACGACGGGCGCACCTTCTTTAGCGGCAAATTCACGCAACCGATCCAGGAATGGATTGTTCTCGAAACCGTCTTCCAGCACGTTACCCACGTACATGGCCGGTTTAATCGTCAATAGGCAGAGCGGCTTCAGTGCCGCCTTGTCTTCATCGCCCAAGCCCAGCGTGCGGGCTGGTTTCCCTTCATTCAGGTGGGGCAGCAGCTTTTCCAGAATGGCAACCAGCTTCTGGGCATCTTTATCGCCGGACTTGGCTTTTTTGCCGTCACGGACGATAGTGCGCTCAACCACGGCTAGGTCGGCCAGCGCCAGCTCAGTCACGATGGTTTCGATATCGGCAATCGGGTCCACGCGGCCGGACACGTGCACGACGTTTTCATCGTCAAAGCAACGCACCACGTTCACGATAGCATCGGTTTCGCGGATGTTCGCCAGAAACTGGTTACCCAGGCCCTCACCCTTCGACGCGCCCGCCACCAGACCGGCAATATCGACAAACTCCACAATAGCCGGCTGCACACGCTGCGGCTTCACGATTGCGGAGAGCGCTTCCATGCGTGCATCCGGCACTTCCACGATCCCCACATTCGGCTCAATGGTGCAGAAGGGGTAGTTTTCGGCGGCAATACCGGCCTTGGTCAGGGCGTTGAACAGAGTAGATTTGCCGACGTTAGGCAGGCCGACGATGCCGCATTTGAGACTCATGGTGTTCC
>CAYLWV010000045.1:0-12955 GCA_964387485.1 uncultured Dechloromonas sp.
GGGTTGGCTTTTTCTTTTAGTAAATCCGCATCGCAATCGTTTCGTATCTGTTTCATTAAAAAATAGGGTTATTTTTTAATGCCGGCAGATTGATAATTGAAACTGAATGCTTGTTTTTTTAAAATTCGGGTATTAGAATTAAAAAGTGCTCTTAATTAGAGCTAAAAATTTAAATGCCACACTGCTTTTGCGGAGAAATATATGGATCTCTCATCACTGAATCTTGATCAATTAAAAGATCTTCTGAAAAAAATCCCGGCCGAAATCAAGCGTCGTACTGAAGAAGCCAGCAGCGCTGCCCGTGAAGCCGCCATCGAAAAGCTGAAAGCAATTGCCCGTGAGCACGGCTATTCGCTGGAAGAGCTGGCCGGTACCAAGAAAACCCGTAAGGTTTCTTCGGCTGTCCGCAAGCCGGTTGCCCCGAAATACGCCAATCCGTCGAACGCGTCGGAAACGTGGACCGGTCGTGGCCGTAAGCCACTGTGGGTGCAGAATGCCCTGAACCAGGGTCGTTCACTGGAAAGCCTGCTGATTCGCTAAGCTGTTTGCGTGATTCAAAAGAAAGGGAGCCTGCGGGCTCCTTTTCTTTTGGCGGGATGCTGTCGGATCAGGGGTGCTTTGCGGTATCCTTGGAGCCCATACGAGGACGCCATGAATATTCTTTTGTCGAACGATGACGGTTATTTTGCAACAGGCCTGCAGGTGCTGCATGCCTCGTTAGCGTCACTTGGCAATATTGATGTCGTGGCGCCGGAGCGAGATCGGAGTGGGGCAAGCAATTCCCTGACGCTGGATCGGCCGCTCACCTTGCGTACTGCGCCCAACGGATTCAAATTTGTGAACGGGACGCCAACCGACTGTGTGCATCTGGCCGTGACCGGATTGATTGAGCCGCTCCCCAATCTGATTGTGTCGGGTATCAATCACGGTGCCAATATGGGCGACGATACGGTGTATTCCGGTACGGTGGCGGCTGCAACAGAAGGTTACCTGCTTGGCGTGCCCGCCATTGCCATGTCGCTGGTGGGCAAAGAAAGCCGCCACTTCGAAACCGCAGGGCAGGTCGCGCGTATTCTCGGCGAGCGCCTGCTGGCCCGCCCGTTCGGCCAGCCCGTCCTGCTCAACGTGAATGTGCCCGATCTGCCGTTTGATCAATTGGCTGGTATGGTCGTTACCCGGCTTGGCAAACGGCACAAGGCAGAACCTGTGATTCGCGCGACCAACCCCCGCGGTGAGACAGTGTATTGGGTGGGGCCTGCCGGCGGTGCACAGGATGCCGGCCCGGGGACGGATTTCCATGCGGTGGCGGCCGGTTATGTATCGATTACGCCTTTGCGTCTGGATCTGACCCATACCGGGCAGCTGGATGCCGTTCGTGATTGGCTGGCCTGAACGATGAGTCGGGCACCACTTGGCCAGGGAATGACCTCGGCGCGAACACGCGCCCGTATGGTCGAGCGCCTGCATCAGCAGGGCATTGCTGATAAAGGCGTCCTCGGCGCCATCAATAAAGTCGAACGCCATCTTTTTGTCGATGAGGCTTTTGCCCATCGAGCCTACGAAGATACGGCGTTGCCATTGGGATTGGGACAGACCATCTCGCAGCCGTTTATTGTGGCGCGGATGATCGAATGTCTGCGCGCTGGTGATCGACCGCTGGGTAAAACGCTGGAGATCGGTACCGGTTGTGGTTATCAGGCCGCAGTATTGGCCGGCCTGACCAAAGAGGTGTATTCCGTTGAGCGACTGGCGGGTCTGATTGATCGTGCCAAGGTGAATCTGCGAACGATCAAGTGCTTCAATGTCCGTTTGAAGCATGGCGATGGTTATCTGGGGATTCCCGAAGCGGCACCGTTTGATTCCATCATTCTGGCCGCGGCTGCCCCGAAAGTGCCGGATGCCCTCTTACAGCAAATGACGGTTGGTGGCAGAATGGTTCTGCCGTACGGCGCCTGTTCGGAGGCCGCCATACAGCGCATGTTGGTTATTGAACGGACAGAGACAGGCTGGCACGAGCAGTTGATGGAGCCAGTGAAGTTTGTGCCGATGTTACCGGGTGTGGAATGACGCAGTCTCAAAAAACGATCTGGGTGGGTAGTGTGCTGCTGATGGCCATGCTGGCCGGCTGTAGCTCGCTGTCGCGCGCCCCCGTGGATGATGGCAGTAAAGCGGCAGCAACGGCGTCGCCGTACCCGCCATTGCCCAAAGACTGTACGCAGACCTGGACTGTTCGCAAGGGCGATACCCTGATTGGTATTGCGCTTGATGCCGGCGCAGATTATCGCGAAATCGCGGCCATGAATCAGCTGTCGAATCCGAATATCATTCAGCTGGATCGAACGCTGTGCGTGCGTCGTTCGGCCGGCAAGCCGGGCAAGAAGGCGCCGGCCGCCACATCGACGGCCAAGACCGACACGATGGATAAAGACAAGGCAGCCGCGGCAAATAAGTCGTCAGCAACACAGCCCGCTAACGCCAAGAAACCCGTTGACGAGATGCCTTCGACCTCGGCGGCGACTGCTGCGGCAATGGCCGACGGCGTCAAGTTTGCCTGGCCGGCTAAGGGTAAAGTGATTGCCGGATTCAATGAATCCTCGAACAAGGGTATCAATATCGCCGGCAAGATGGGAGAGCCGGTCGATGCGGCAGCGGAAGGCAAAGTGGTCTATGCCGGTTCCGGTTTGCGGGGTTACGGTAACCTCGTGATCATCAAGCATGAAAACAACTATCTCACCGCCTACGCTCACAACAGCAAGATCCTCGTCAAGGAAGGCGACATGGTGAAACGTGGTCAGCGCATTGCCGACATGGGCGACAGTGATGCCGATACCGCGATGCTGCATTTCGAAGTGCGTCGGCAGGGTAAGCCGGTTGACCCGATGAAGTTCCTCGGTCAGCGGAGCTCATAGACATCATGCCGCGTCGACCGGATCGCCAGCAAGAGATAGCGGCTTCCGGTGGTGCGGCAGAGCATGATGACGACAGCATACGAGATGCCTCGTTAGCCGAGGATGCCGTCCCGCTATTGGAGCCTCTCGACGAAGATCTGATGGTCGAGGCCGACAAGGCGCAGCCGTCGGACTTTGGGCAAAGTGTGGCGCGACAACCTCAAGAGCGTGTTACCGCCGATGTGACACAGACCTACCTGAACGAAATCGGTGCGCGGCCACTATTAACGGCGGATGAAGAGCGTGAGGCTGCCCGTCGTGTGCGTATGGGAGACTTTGCTGCCCGTCAGGAGATGGTGGAGCGCAACCTGCGACTGGTTGTTTCGATTGCCCGTCATTACATGAACCGCGGTTTGCCACTGCTTGATCTGATCGAAGAAGGAAATCTGGGTCTCATGCATGCGCTGGATAAATTCGATCCGGAGCGCGGATTCCGTTTTTCCACCTACGCCTCCTGGTGGATTCGACAGAGCATCGAGCGTGCTGTATTGAACCAGGGGCGTCTGGTGCGTTTACCGGTGCATTTAGTGCGGGATATTAATGCTGTGCAGCGACAGCGCCGGCAATTTGCGGTCGAACACGCCCGGGATCCCGGTATGGAAGAGCTGGCCAAACTCAGTGGTCGCTCCACCGATGAGCTGAAGACACTCATGCAGCGGGGTGAACAGGTCTTGTCACTGGATCAGCCGCTTGAGGATGGCTCAGCGCATACGCTGGTCGAACTGGTGCCGGATACCCAGGGCGATGACCCGCATGAGAGCTTTGCCAATTCCGAATCCGTCCGCTTGCTGATGGCCTGGGTGGATATGCTGCCTGAACGTCAGCGCCAGGTCATTGAGCGCCGCTATGGTTTGCGGGGCACTGAGCCAGAGACGTTGGAAGCGATTGCCGCCGACCTGCAACTGACCCGCGAACGGGTGCGGCAGATTCAGTCCGAGGCGCTGGCCCGTTTGCAGGGGATTGTGCGGGGTCGGCGTCTGACGCCGGATTCGTTATTCTGATAGGGTGCTGCTGTTGAACGTCAGGCTTGGTGACGGCAGGCGCTCATGACGGGCTTCACGAATGGCCGCCCCCAGTTCGATCACTGACATGGCATAGGCGGCGGATCGGTTGTAACGGGTAATCACATAATAGTTCTGTAATCCCAGCCAGTACTGATCCGGTTCGTTCGGGGTGGTGAGTGTCACCAGGGTGGCTGGTGTGCGATCAGGGAGCGGGCTCTGGAAGGCAAAGCCGGCATCGCGGAAAGCCTCAAGACGTATACCCGGCTTGATATCGACTTTGGCAAATCCTTCAGGCAACGGCGACGGTGCTTGCGTCGGCATCACGGCAATCTCACCGCTGACCCAGCCGTGAGATTTCAGGAAATTGCCGACACTACCAATCGCGTCAATAGGGCTGTGTCGCAGATCGATCCGGCCGTCACCATCGAAATCCACGCCCCAGCGGCGTTGGCTGCTCGGCATGAATTGCGGAATACCCATGGCACCGGCGAACGAGCCGCGGGTGCCGGCAATATCCAGCTGGTTCTCCCGAGCCAGCAGCAGGTATTGCTCCAGCTCGGATTGAAAGAACTCCCGGCGGCGCTCACCGTAGAAACCAATCGTTGCCAGGGCGTTCAGAACGCTGAAGCTGCCCATGTTGCGACCATATTCGGTTTCCACGCCAATAATCGCCACGATAATCTCGGCCGGTACACCAAACTGCTGTTCGGCGCGGGCAATGTCGGTGCTATAGGCATTCCAGAACTGAATGCCACGATCAATACGGCGTGGATTCACAAAGCGGCTGCGGTAGGCCGTCCAGTTGGGTGTCTGCTGTGTCGGCGCCGGTGCCATGATGCGGATCACCCGGCTATCCGGGCGCTGGCTGTCAAAGAGTTGGGTCAGGGCGACACCGTCGAAACCGTGTTTTTCCTGCATCTCACGAATGAAGTCCTGTAGGGCCGCGTTGCCAGCCATCACCGGTGGGCGTGGTTCGGGTGCGGTTTTTTTG
The DNA here is from genome assembly GCA_964387485.1 of uncultured Dechloromonas sp. Taxonomy (GTDB): domain Bacteria; phylum Pseudomonadota; class Gammaproteobacteria; order Burkholderiales; family Rhodocyclaceae; genus Fluviibacter. The sequence continues at coordinate 4,944 of CAYLWV010000045.1, forward strand.
GGTTTGGCATCGGCCTGCCAGGAAATCAGCCCCAGCGTATAGAGCAGGGTAAGGCAGAAACGACGAACCAAGGGCCGATTAAGAAAAGCGTTGCGTAGAGTCATGGTTGGCGAAAGTATGCTTGAACCTGTGCCGGAATGGGCAGATAATCAGAACAAATAATCATAGATCGTGTCTCAACACGAACATCGGCTCGAATATCGGGATGGTTGCGGCATCGCGTGTGCTGCAAAGGGGAGGGAAAGCGTTTCATGAGTACAGCATTCATTACACATTCAGACTGCCTCAAACATGACATGGGCGATCTGCATCCCGAAGCACCGGGGCGTCTGACGGCGATCCAGGATCATCTGATCGCCCAGGGCATTGATATGTACTTTACGCATTACGATGCCCCGCTGGCCACCATTGAACAATTGATGCTGGTGCATCCGGCCTCGCACATCAAAAAGGTGAAGGACACCTCACCGGCTTTCGGAATCGCCCATCTGGACCCGGACACGGCCATGAATCCGCATACTTGGCAGGCTGCGCTGCGTTCGGCCGGCGCCGGTATTCTGGGTGTGGATATGCTGATGGAGAAGAAAGTAGAAAACGTGTTCTGCGCCATCCGTCCACCCGGCCACCATTGCGAGCGTGAAACCCCGATGGGCTTCTGCTTCTTCAATAACATCGCCATTGCCGCCCATCATGCGCTGATTCACCACAAGCTGGAGCGTGTCGCGATCATCGATTTTGACGTTCACCACGGTAACGGTACCGAAAACATCTGCGCCGGTGATGACCGTATTCTGATGTGCAGCATTTTTCAGCATCCGTTCTATCCGTACTCGGGCACCGACAAGCCGGCCGATAATATGGTCAATGTGCCGTTGCCAGGTGGCTCGGGGGGTGAAGAGCTGCAAGCAGCCGTGCTGGAATCCTGGATGCCGCGCCTAGAGGCCTTCAAGCCGCAAATGATCTTCATTTCAGCCGGCTTTGACGCCCATTACGAAGACGATATGGGCGGGATGAAGCTCTTTGAGAAGGATTACGCCTGGGTCACCACCCAACTGCGTGATGTGGCCGTCCGCCATGCCAATGGCCGGATCGTCTCCATGCTGGAAGGTGGATATGTCATGTCGGCGCTGGCCCGGAGTGTCACGGCCCACCTGCGGGCACTCGCCGAGATCTGAACTTCAGCTAGAATACGGGAGTTTTCCTGACGGTCGGAAACCCATCCGGTTTTTGATCGATAATAGGGCTTCTGCTTTTTACGACCACGCTTTTGCCATTTAGGATGGTTTCCCGATGATCACCGGTTCGATTGTTGCCATTGTTACCCCCATGAACGCAGACGGTTCGCTGGATCTTGAAGCGTTCCGTAATCTGGTGGATTTTCATATCCGTGAAAAAACGGATGCCATCGTCGTGGTCGGGACCACCGGCGAGTCACCCACGGTGGATGTGGATGAACATTGCCAGTTGATCGAAATTGCCGTCAAACATTCGGCGGGCCGCATCCCCATCATCGCGGGGACGGGCGCGAACTCGACCAAGGAAGCCATCTATCTGCATCAGCGCGCCAAGGATGCCGGCGCCGATGCAGGCTTGTCGGTCGTGCCTTACTACAACAAGCCAACGCAGGAAGGCCTGTATCAGCACTATCGCAGCATTGCCGAAGCCGTTGATCTGCCGGTCATTCTGTACAACGTGCCCGGTCGTACCGTGGCCGACATGAGCAATGACACCATTCTGCGTCTGGCACAGGTGCCGGGCATCATTGGCGTCAAGGATGCTACCGGCAATATTGATCGTGCCTTCGATCTCATCGAGCGTGCACCGAAAGGCTTTGCCCTGTACTCCGGCGATGACATGACCTGCATGTCGACCATTCTCATGGGTTTCCACGGCAACATTTCGGTCACCGCCAATGTGGCACCGCGCGCCATGCATGACATGTGTGTTGCCGCGGCCGCCGGCAATGTTGCAGAAGCCATGCGCATTAACCGCCCGCTGCTTGGCCTACACCGTCACCTGTTCTGTGAAGCCAACCCGATCCCCGTGAAGTGGGCCGTAGCGGAAATGGGCCTCATGTCGCACGGCCTGCGTTTGCCGCTGACTCCGCTGGCGCCGGTCTTCCATGAGCGCGTTCGCGCTGCCATGAAACAGGCAGGGCTCTGATCCGATGAAGTTGCTCAAGCGTCGCACTCTGCAGGCCTCGGTCCTGGTACTGGCCGGCCTGGTGGCCGGTTGCTCCTACCTGCCGGAATCCAAGAAGATTGATTACGGCACGGCCGCCAAGGCACCGCCGTTGGATATTCCGCCGGATCTGACGCGCCCGACCAGCTCGGGCCAGTATTCGGCACCCAATGTGGCGACGACGGGCACAGCGGTGTTCTCGCAGATCAATGCCAAGAATAAAGTGGCCCAGAAGCAGAGCACCGATGACAGCGTGCTGCCGGATGGCGCTCGCGGTGTTGCCAAGATTGAACGTCAGGGTAACCATCGCTGGCTGGTCGTGAGTGTCCCGGAAGATAAGGCTTGGAATGTGACCAAAGCCTTCTGGCAGGAAAACGGCTTTGTCATCAAGAAAGAAAACCCGCAGACCGGTGTGATGGAAACCGACTGGGCTGAAAACCGCGCCACCGTGCCGGGGGGCGCCATTCAGGGCTTCCTGGGTAAAGTGTTGGGTACGCTGTATTCCACCGCAGAGCGTGACATGTACCGCACGCGTCTGGAGAAGGGTGCCAAACCCGGTATGACCGACATTTTCATCAGCCATCGCGGCATGGTGGAAGTGTACGTCACCGAAGGCAAGAGCGAGACACGCTGGCAGCCGCGTGATGCCGATCCGACGCTGGAAGCAGAAATGCTCCGTCGTCTGATGTTCAAGTTTGATGGCGTCGATGAAGCTGAAGCCAAGAAACTGGCCAAGGAAATCGACGGTGGTGGCAAGTCGGTCTCGCTGGACAAAGCCCGTATGGGTACGGCGCCGGATGGCGGTGCTATGCTGATCGTTGACGACAACTTTGATCGTAGCTGGCGCCGTATCGGCCTGGCGCTGGATCGTGTCGGCTTCACGGTGGAAGATCGTGAACGTGCCAGCGGTCTGTATTACGTACGTTACGTCGATTCCGATGACAAATCGGTGGTCGAAAAGGGCGAAGGTGGCTTCTGGTCCAGCCTGGCCTTCTGGCGCAGCAAGGACGACAAGGTTCCTACCAAGATGCAGTATCGCATCAGCGTCCGCGAACAGCAGCCGGGTGGCCCGACCAACGTGATCGTGCTGGCACCGGGTAATCAGGCCGATGTCTCGCCGATCGCCCGCCAGATTCTGGATCTGCTCCTCCAGCAGTTGCGGTGATCCGTTTTACCTCTCTCGGCAGCGGTAGCGAGGGGAATGCATTACTGATCGAGGCGGGCGGCCCACGTGGCACCCGCCTCTTGATCGACTGCGGTTTGCCGGTCCGCCAGGCGCTGGCCCGCATCGAAGCCCGCGGTATTGACCCGAAAGGCTTGGATGCCATTCTGGTGACGCATGAGCACGGCGACCATATTGGCGGGGTGATGGGCGTGGCCCGTAAAACCGGCGCCACCGTATGCCTGACCCGTGGCACGCACGCCGCATTGCATCACCGGTCAGCCGAAGCCTGCAACGGCGTCACATTACGACTGATTGATAGCCATCAGCCCTTCGAATTGGGTTGCGTGGAGATCTGTCCGTTTCCCGTGCCCCATGATGCCCGTGAGCCGGTGCAATACGTCATTGCGTATGGCGAGATCCGGCTCGGTGTACTCACCGACCTCGGTATGCTCACCCCGCATGTGGAGCGCTCACTGATTGCCTGTGATGGCCTGGTACTGGAATTCAATCACGACCCTGAGCTACTGGCCCAGTCGTCTTATCCCGAGAGTCTGAAGCAGCGCATTGCGGGCCGTTATGGTCACCTGTGTAACCGCGATGCCGCTGGCTTTCTGGCACGCATGTCGCTGGATCGATTGCAGCATGTGGTTGCTGCGCATTTGTCGCAATCCAACAACTCGCCGGATCATGTGCTGGCGGCCGTTGAAGAAGCGCTGGGCGAGGTGCCGGGCTGGTTTTATCTGGCAACCCAGGCCGAGGGTTTTGACTGGTTGACGCTGCAACCGTCATAAAAAAACCGGCCCTAAGGCCGGTTTTTTCGTAACCGCCGAAGCGGTTCCAAGATCGCAAAAGCGATTACTTGGCAGCAGCCGGAGCAGCAGCAGGTGCGGCGGCCGGAGCAGCAGCAGGAGCAGCGGCTTCAGCCGGCTTTTGTTCAGCAGCCGGAGCAGCAGCAGGAGCCGGGGCAGCCGGAGCAGCCGGGGCTTCTTTTTTGCCACAAGCGGTAACAGCCAGAGCCAGCAGAGCAGCAACGAGGAGCGATTGTTTCATTTTCTTCCCTTTGATAAAGGTCGTTGAAGAATATTCTGTCCGGAAGCCTCCGTCCAGAACATGACTACAAAAGCAGTCTGAGTAAATTATACACAGTTTGCCCTCTGGCAACAGCGGCCAAAAAACTCAAAAATCCCCGGTGGTCATCAAGTACAATCTGCCTCCTCGGATGACCGATTGATGCCACTTTTCATGCGCGGGATGCGCCAGGTGACCTATGCCCGAAGGAATCATTGAATCGCTTGACCACGCTGGTCAGGGAATTGCCAGAGACGGCGGCAAAACCATCTTTGTTGAGGGCGCCTTGCCCGGCGAGCGGGTCACCTGGCTCAGCTACCGCCGTAAACCCAATTTCGAACAGGCCCGGGTGACCGAAGTGCATCGCGCGGCCTCGGCGCGGGTTCAACCGCGTTGTCCGCACTTCGGCGTGTGCGGTGGCTGCTCCTTGCAGCACGCCGACCCCACCCTGCAAATCGCCGCTAAGCAGCGGGTGCTTGAAGACAATCTGCAGCACCTGGGTAACGTCAAACCCGCATCGATCTACTCCCCGATTTCCGGCCCGGCCTGGCATTACCGCTTCCGTGCCCGCATGTCCGTGCGGCTGGTCCCAAAAAAAGGTGGTGTTCTGGTCGGTTTCCACGAGCGTCGCAGCAGCTATATTGCCGACATGACCTCGTGCAGCATCCTGCCCAAACATGTGTCGGATCTGCTCTTACCGCTGCGGGCGTTGTTTGAAGGCATGTCTGCCCCGGACCGTATGCCCCAGGTGGAAGTGGCCGTGGGCGAACATCCGTCGCAACCAGGCACCTTGGATACCGTCTTTGTGCTGCGTCATCTGGATCCGCTGACCGAGGGCGATCTGGCTCGACTGCGTCAGTTTGGCGAACAGCATGGTATTCGCTGGTTCCTGCAACCGGGTGGCCCGGCAACCGTGCAACCGCTCGTGACGGGTGATTCGCCGTTACTGGAATACCGCTTGCCCAACTATGGGCTGTCGCTCCAGTTTGCGCCAACCGAATTTACGCAGGTCAATCCGGCCATGAACCATGCGCTGGTCACCAAAGCCATGCGCCTGCTCGATGCGCAACCCGGTGAACGAGTGGCAGACATGTTCTGCGGCCTGGGCAACTTTACGTTGCCCATCGCCCATAGCGGTGCCACGGTTGTCGGCGTTGAGGGCAGCGAGGCGCTGGTCAAACGTGCCGCTGAAAATGCCGCACGCAACGGCATGAGCGACAACACCAGCTTCTTTGCCGCCAATCTGTTCCTGGATTGTCTGCCGGTGATGGCGCGTCTGGGGGGGCTGGATCGCATGCTCATCGACCCGCCACGTGAAGGGGCGCTGGAGCTGGTCAAGGCTCTACCGGATGCGGAGCAACCGCGTGGTCAGGCACCGCATACCATTGTGTACGTCTCGTGTAACCCGGCCACGCTGGCGCGGGATGCCGGAGTGCTGGTTAATGTGAAGGGGTACGAGCTTCTGGGTGCCGGTATTGCCAATATGTTCCCGCATACGGCGCATGTGGAGTCGATTGCGGTTTTCCGCCGCGTCTGAGGCCATAAAGTCTGCACCAAAGACAATGCCCGGCTTAGAGCCGGGCATTTTAACGTTCAGGCCTACGAGAAAGTTGCAGCAGACTTAGGCGGCAACCTTAACGATCAGCTCAGCGTTATTCAGGTAGGCCGTCGAGAAGATCTGACGGGCCAGTTTGTACGCTGCGCCGTTTTTGGTTTTGAAGCGGGCGATTTCCTCGACAAACAGCTTGAGGGAGTCAGCCAGGCACTTCTTCATGCTGGTTTGATCCAGCAGACCCAGGTCATAATCGCAAACGGCGGAGTTGCGAGCCAGGCCTTCGATTTCTTTAGACGTCATGTGCAGCGAGTGCTCCAGCTGGCGCACGACCAATTCTGTTGAAGCTTTCTTGCCCATTTGGTAAACCTCTGTGTGGTTGTTCAGTCCAGATTTCAGACCGCGTAGGGCAAATAACGCAGTTAGGAGACGGCGCGTTGACAGATTCGTTGAAATATTTCTAACGCATTGATCCATCAATAAAAAAGCGCCCCGCAGGGCGCTTTTTGGGGTGAAACCGGTCGCAAATACTTAGTCGCGGTCGTTACCCGTAAAGATCATCAGCAGGTTGAGCAGGCTGACGAACAGGTTATAGATATCCAGATACACCGCCAGCGTGGCCGTGATGTAGTTGGTTTCGCCGCCGTTAACGATGCGGCTCAGGTCATACAGCAGGTAACCGGTGAACAGCAGGGCGCCGATGGCCGAGATGGCAATCGCCATGGCCGGGATGGCCAGGAAGATATTGGCCAGGGAGGCGATGATCAGCAGAATCAGGCCGGCAAACAGGAAGTTGCCCATGAAGCTGAAGTCACGCTTGCTGACGCTGGCGTACATGGCCAGCGAGAAGAAGATCGCTGCCGTGGCGCTACCGGCCATGGCGATCAGCGCGCCGCCGTTGGTCATGCCCAGCGCCACGCTCAGAATCTGCGACAGCATCACCCCCATGAAGAAGGTAAAGCCCAGCAGCAGGATCACGCCGGTGCCGCTGTTGCTGTTGCGCTGGATGCCGTACATCAAGGCAAAGGCAATACCAAAGAAGAGCAGGGTGCCCATGATCGGGCTACCGGCCATCAGCGACGGAAAGCCCGCCGCCATACCGGCGACTGCGCCCAGAACGGTGGGGATCAGCGACAGCGCCAGCAGCCAGTAGGTATTACGCAGTACCTGGTTGCGGGCAACGTTAATGGTGGCAGCGCCATAAGACGGGGTCGAACGAATATCCATGGTTCAGATTCCTTCAGGAAAACAGACACGTAGTCCGCATATAGTAGCTGAAAAGCAAAAAATCAAGATTAACAATCGATTAAATGACCTGACGGGTCAGGCGCGGGCTTTCTGCCGCATCATCCCAAGTCAGGTATTCGCCCCGATCCGGGTGCCAGTCGGCCAGTACCCAGCGCTCGACGTGAATGCCATCCACAATATGGTCGTGAGTCGCCGGTCGGTGGGTATGGCCGTGAATCAGCGTGGCGTAGCCAAAACGCCGGGCTTCATCTTCCACGGTACCCACATCAACGTCGGTAATCCTGCCGGTTTGTGCGTCATATCGACGGCCTTTGCTGCGCCACCGTATCCAGGCAGCAATGGCGCGTCGCAACCAGTACGGCAGGCGCAGAAACTTTGCCTGGTTGTGCGGTTCCCGAACTTTGGCACGAAATTCCTGGTATTTCACATCCCCTGTGCAGTACAGATCGCCATGCGACAGCACAAACTGCCAGGTCGTCGTCGAGAGCACGTAAGGGTCTTCAAGAGGCACGATGCCCAATGCGGCAAGCACCTGATGACTCACCATAAAGTCCCGGTTGCCGGCCATAAAATACACCGCAACACCAGCTGAAACCGTATCGCGCAGCGCGGCAAACACCGGTTGGTAAGCCTTGAGACCCAGGTCTTCATCACCGACCCAGGACTCGAAAATATCACCCAGCAGATACACCGCCTGGGCCTCCCGGCGGGCACGTTCCAGAAAACTCAGGAAGCGTGCCGTTATCGCCGGGGTGTCCGATGACAGATGCACATCGGACGCAAAAAAGATCATTTAAC
>CAYLWV010000046.1:0-12665 GCA_964387485.1 uncultured Dechloromonas sp.
GCTCCAGGTGCCCCAGCGGGGTCTCGAAATCAACAAAATTGGCGGAAATTGTACCCTGTGTCAGGGCTCCCCGAGCAAAACCAGGGCAACATGCTCAAAAACAGCCGGCCAATAGCTTACTCAATCACAATTTTCGGGAATTTATGGCTGGTATCGCGGGCTTTTGCCGCCACAGCACCGGCCACTTTCAGGGCAATTGCCAGATATTCACGGCTGATTGGCGACTCGGGATCGGTCGCTACAATCGGCTTGCCCGCATCCAGTCCAGCGCGAATGCGCAGATCCAGCGGCAACTTACCCAGCAGCGGCACATGATAATCGGCACCCAGCGCCTCACCACCGCCTTCACCGAAAATCGGTTCGGCATGGCCGCAGTTGCTACAGATATGCATGGACATGTTTTCCACAATACCCAGAATCGGCACGCCCACCTTTTCAAACATGCGGATGCCCTTGCGCGCATCCAGTAACGCAATATCCTGCGGCGTCGTGACAATCACCGAACCCGTCACCGGCACCTTCTGGGCCAGCGTCAGCTGAATATCGCCCGTACCCGGCGGCATATCCACCACCAGATAATCCAGTTCGCCCCATAAGGTATCGCGCAGCAACTGCTCCAGCGCCGATGTCACCATCGGACCACGCCACACCATCGGTGACTCGGCATCGACCAGAAACCCGATCGACATCAATGCAATACCGTGTGCCCGCAGGGCTTCAATATGCTTACCGTCCGGCGAATGCGGCTGCTCCCCACCAATACCCAACATCTGGGGAATGGATGGGCCATAAATGTCTGCATCCAGCAAACCGACTTGTGCACCATGGCGCGAGAGCGCCAGCGCCAGATTCACCGCAGTACTGCTTTTACCCACCCCACCCTTGCCCGAAGCCACGGCGATGAGATTCTTCACGCCTTTGAGCAGCGGCAAATTGCGCTGGACCACATGTGATTCAATCTGGCCACGCACGTCAATCTGCACCGGTTGAGCACCCAACGCCGCCAATGCGGCGCGCACCTGCGCTTCAATCGCCTGCGCTGCCAACGCCACCGGATAGCCGACCGTCACGCGTACCTGCAAAACGCCATCGGCCAGCGACAGGGCACCGGCAACCTGATTGGCAGTCCAGTAAGGTTGCGCCGTGGCCGGATCCATCAGACCGGTCAGAATGTCGCCGGCCCGGGCCAGCAATGCGTGTTGTTCGGAAGGGCTCATGGAGGGGCTCCGCGGAGAAAAAAGGGGCTCGTCGACTGACGCCTACGTTGGGCAACAGCCTGTTTTCATGATTTTACGCCTGATCGTCTGCCAAATTACCTAAAAAGCCCTGCCAACAGCGCCTGATCGGCTAAAATTGCGCCCATGAAACGTACGCTACTCGTCACTTCCGCTCTGCCCTACGCCAACGGCGCCATCCATCTCGGCCATCTGGTTGAATACATCCAGACCGATATGTGGGTCCGCTTCCAGAAACTCATCGGCAATAACGCGACGTATGTCTGTGCCGACGACACGCACGGTACGCCCATCATGCTGCGTGCCGAGAAGGAAGGCATCACACCCGAGGCGCTCATCGCCCGCGTGCATCAGGAGCACCTGCGCGACTTTACGGGTTTCAATATCCATTTTGATCTGTATCACTCGACGCATAGCGATGAAAACCGCGAGTGCGCCGAAACCATCTACCGCAATCTGCGCGATGCCGGCCTCATTGAGGTCCGCGAAATCGAACAGTATTACGATGAAGAAAAGGGCATGTTCCTGCCTGATCGCTTTATCAAAGGCGAGTGCCCCAAGTGTGGCGCAGCCGATCAGTACGGTGACAACTGCGAATCCTGCGGCGCGGCCTACACACCGTCTGAACTGAAAAACCCGCGCTCCGCCGTGTCGGGCAGCGTTCCGGTGCTCCGCCCCTCGCAGCATTACTTCTTCAAATTATCGGATCCCCGTTGCCAGCAGTTCCTGCGCGACTTCACCCGCAGCGCGCCGGATGGCATCCCCGTGCTACAGCACGAAGCCGCCAATAAGATGCAGGAATGGCTCGGCGCTCCCGGTGAAAACAAACTCAGTGATTGGGACATCTCGCGCGATGCGCCGTACTTCGGCTTCGCCATTCCCGATGCGCCGGGCAAGTATTTCTACGTCTGGCTCGATGCCCCGATTGGTTACATGGGCGCATTCAAGGCCCTGGCCAAAAAAGAAGGCCTGGACTTCGACGCCTACTGGAAGCCGGATGCCAAGACCGAACTGATTCACTTTATCGGCAAGGACATCCTGTATTTCCACGCGCTGTTCTGGCCGGCCATGCTGCATGAAGGCGGTTTCCGCGTGCCCACCCGCATCTGTGCCCACGGCTTCCTGACGGTAGACGGTGCCAAGATGTCGAAATCACGCGGCACCTTCATTACGGCCGAAAGCTATCTGCAACAGAAGCTGAACCCGGAATGGCTGCGCTACTACTTCGCCAGCAAACTCAACGGCACGATGGAAGACATTGACCTCAGCCTCGACGACTTCATCGCCAAGGTGAACAGCGACCTGGTCGGCAAGTACGTCAACATTGCCAGCCGCTGCGCCGGTTTTATCAAGAAGCAGTTCGAAGGCGTGCTCGGCGACACTGATCGTGCCGTGTTTGATCGCATCATCACCGATGCAGCGCTGACCGAAGTTGCTGCTGCCATGGAAGCGCGCGACAGCGCCCGTGCCATGCGTCAGATCATGCACCTGGCCGACGAAGCCAACCTGTACGTCAACGATGAGCAACCCTGGTTGCTGGCCAAGGATCCGGAGCAGCGCGCCCGCTTGCACACCGTGGCCACGACCGCGCTCAACCTCTTCCGCAGCCTGTCTGTCCTGCTCAAGCCGGTACTGCCATCAGTGGCCGCACAGATCGAAGCCTTCTATAACGGCGCGCCACTCACGTGGGCCGATGCCCGCCAGCCACTGCCGGCCGGCCATCGCATTAACGATTACACACACCTCATGAACCGGATCGAGCGCCCCATGGTCGATGCACTAATTGCTGCCAATGCGCAATCCTTGCAAGCAACCGATGCACCTCCAGCCGGCAAGAACGACAAAAAAATGGAAAAGAAAACCGACGCAACGCCCGCAACAGATAATGCACACATCAGCATCGACGACTTTACCAAGGTGGATCTGCGTATCGCCAAAATCGTGAATGCCGAACACGTGGAAGGCGCCGACAAACTCATTCGCCTGCAACTAGATATTGGCGAAGCCCAACCGCGCCAGGTCTTTGCCGGCATTAAATCGGCCTACGATCCGGCCCTGCTGATCGGCCGCCTAACGGTGATGGTGGCCAATCTGGCACCACGCAAAATGAAGTTCGGGATGTCCGAAGGCATGGTCCTCGCTGCCTCCGACACCGATGGCACCACCCCCGGTCTATACATCCTGAGCCCCGATTCCGGCGCTCAGGCTGGCATGCGCGTCAAATAACCGGTTACACTATAGGGAATTCAACAGGCTCCCTCCAAAAATAAAAACCCGGGAGTAGTCAACACTGCACCTGGGGAGGGTGTCATGAGTGAGGCAGAGATCAATCGATCCTTTCCGCCGGCGTCGTCTATGTCCGGCAAATCCAGCGGCAAATTACCGCTGGCGCGTTTTCGCCCGAAGCTGCTCGACTGCCTGAAGGACTATACGCCGGAACTGCTGGCCAAAGACATGGCCGCCGGCGTTACTGTCGGTGTTCTGGCGCTTCCCCTGGCCATTGCCTTTGCCATTGCCTCCGGCTGTTCGCCAACGGCCGGCATCTGGACGGCCATTGTTGCCGGCTTCATCATCTCGCTACTCGGCGGCTCCCGCGTACAGATCGGTGGCCCGACCGGCGCCTTTATTCCCATTGTCTTTGGCATTGTCAGCATCTACGGCTTCCAGAATCTCATGGTCGCCACCATGATCGCCGGCGTCCTGCTCTTTGTGATGGGCCTCACCAAAATGGGCGTGCTGATCCGCTTTATCCCGATCAGCGTCGTCATTGGCTTCACCAACGGTATTGCCGTGGTCATCTTCATGAGCCAGATCAAGGACTTTTTCGGTCTGCAGATTCCCAGCATGCCGGCCGAGTTCTTCGAGCGCATGGAAACACTCTGGCATTTTGCCGGCACCATGCAAATGCCCACCGTCACCATGTCGGCAATCTCCCTGGTCGCACTCATCCTCTGGAACAAACGGGCCGGCCGCTGGATTCCGGCCCTCGGCAAAATCCCGGGCCCGCTCGCCCTGCTGCTGGTGGCCACCGGCCTGCAAGCAGCATTTTCCTTTCCCGTTGAAACCATCGGCTCCAAATTCGGTGGTATCCCGCGCGACATTCCGCCCCTGGCACTGCCGACGTTTTCACTCTCGACGCTGAACCAGCTGATTCAACCGGCGATTGCCATTGCGCTGCTCGGTGCCATTGAATCGCTCCTCTCGGCCCGCGTCGCCGATGCCGCCATTGACGACCGCCACGACCCGAATCAGGAACTCATGGCACAGGGTCTGGCCAACATCGTTGCCCCGCTGTTTGGTGGCTTTGCCGCCACCGGCGCCATTGCCCGCACCTCCACCAACGTACGCGCCGGCGGCCGCTCGCCTTTCTCGGGGATTTTTCATGCGCTCACGCTGCTGCTGGTGGTCGTCATTGCCGCACCCGCCGCCATTTACGTGCCGCTGCCGGCACTCTCGGCCATCCTGATGCTGGTGTCCTGGAATATGGGCGAATGGCATGCCTTCAAGGAACTGCGTCGCTATACGATTCCGTACCGCGCCATCCTGCTCTCGACGTTCATCGTGACGGTCGTATTTGATCTGACACTTGCCGTCGAGCTCGGCATGATTCTCGCCTGCATGTTCTACCTGTACCGCATGTCGGAACTAACTCAGGTCGAACGCATTCCGCTGGAAGACTATTACGGCTCGGGCGCACTTGGCGGCGATTCCGGCCCGCAACAGATTACTGCCTACCGGGTTTATGGCTCACTGTTCTTTGCAGCCATCAGCAAACTCGAAACCCTGCTCGACGAACAGGATGCACCACCGCGCGTGTTGCTGCTCGACATGACTAAAACCATCTCTCTGGATACAACGGGTCTTGACCTGCTCCAGACCTTGCACCGATCCCTGGAGAAACGTGGCGCACAACTGATTCTGTGTGGGCTGAACGCACAACCGGCATCGCTAATCGAACGCTCCGGCTTCTCCGAGGCCTTAGGCCCACGGGGCATCAGCCACAGCCTGACGGACGCGCTGCTGCGCGCCCAACTGATAATCCAGTCGGACCCGATCATTTCCGAGCAGGCTGCGTAAGCTATCGATCAGATCGGTATCGGGGCGCACACGCAACCCGTTACCGATTTCCAGCACGGCCTCCGCCTTGCCATTGCTATAGAGGAGCGTCACCGGGCAGCCACGTCCGCCGGACACCGCACCACCCGCGGCGGCTTCCGCCAACTGGGCAAACGGTTGCAGCAAGTCGTAAAGACGACGCACACCGCCCAATGCACGCAGATCTACCCCGCGCAGATTCAGTTCCAGGCCCTGCGCCCATTGCGCCCTTGCCTCATTGAAGGTCAGCAAACGATCCACCCCCAGTTTGAGCGCATCGCGGAACTCATCGCGGCTGACCTTGCCTTCCACCAGCAACAGTTCATCCATCCGCAGCTTATGGCGCTGCGCGTCGAACAGCTCGCTGAACACGGCCGCTTCAATGCGCCCCTCGCCATCATCCAGCGTGACAAAGGCCATCTTGCCACGCCGGGTCATCTGTGTACGCACATCGGTCACAATACCGGCCACCAGCGTGGCATCCCGACCGGCTTCCAGACGTCCGATCGGTGTCGAACACATGGGGCGCACTTCGGCGCGCACGATGTCAAACGGATGGCTGGAGAAAAAGAAGCCCAGCGCCGTTTTTTCTTCGATGAGGCGCTGACGATCTGTCCATCGCGGGTAACTCGCATCGCCCCCCGGGCTCGCCGACGCACGCACGGGGGCGGCGAAATCATCCAACCCGAACAGGCTGTTCTGATGGGCATTCGCTGCCGCCTGATCGGCGGTTTCCACCGCCAGAGACACCTGCGACAACACGCGTGAGCGCTCCGGATCCAGCGCATCAAAGGCCCCGGCTCGCACCAGCGCTTCCATCGCGCGACGGTTAACGACCTTGCGATCAACCCGATGGCAGAAATCAAAAATATCCTTGAACGGCCCACCCGTCTGACGGGCGGCCACAATCGCATTCACGGCGTTCTCGCCCGTGCCCTTGACGGCACCCAGACCATAACGAATGGTCTTCGCATCCACCGGCGCAAAACGGAACTCGGAAGCATTCACATCCGGCCCCAGAATCGTCAGACCATTCGCCTTGGCATCGTCGTGGAAAATCTTCACCGTATCGGTGTTGTCCATATCCGATGACAAGGTCGCTGCCATAAACGCAGCCGCATGATGCGCCTTCAGCCAGGCCGTGTGATACGTCACCACCGCATAGGCGGCCGTGTGGGATTTGTTAAAGCCGTACTCGGCAAACTTCTCCATCAGATCGAAAAGCTGCATGGCCAGCTTTTCGTCGATGCCATCTTTTTTAGCACCTTCACTGAAGATGCCACGGTGCTCGGCCATCTCCTCGGGTTTCTTCTTACCCATCGCCCGGCGCAGCATATCTGCCGCACCCAGCGTATACCCGCCAATCAGCTGCGAGATCTGCATCACCTGTTCCTGATACACGATCACACCATAGGTCGGTGTCAGGCAGCCTTTGAGCGACTCATGGAAATAGTCGATCTTCTGCAAACCCTTCTTACGCAGAATAAAGTCGTCCACCATCCCCGAACCCAGCGGGCCCGGCCGATAGAGTGCGAGCACAGCGATGATGTCTTCAAAGCGGTCGGGGGCCAGCTTCTTGAGCAGCTTCTTCATGCCCTCCGATTCCACCTGGAAGATCGCCGTCGTATTGGCATCTTTCAGGATCTGGTAAGCCGCCGGGTCATCAAAAGCCAGAGCATTCAGATCCGGCCGCTCACCAGTCAGACGCTGCACGTAATCCAGCGCCAGCTCGATAATCGTCAGGTTACGCAGCCCCAGGAAGTCAAACTTCACCAGGCCGACTTTTTCCACGTCGTCCTTATCGTACTGACTCACTGCGGATTCACTGCCCGGCTGCACATAGAGCGGGCAGAAATCCGTCAGCTTGCCCGGCGCAATGAGCACGCCCCCGGCGTGCATACCGACGTTACGCGTCAGATCTTCGAGCTTATTGGCCAACGTAAAGAGTTCTTTCACCTCTTCTTCGCGTTCGTAGCGTTCCTGCAACTGCGGTTCGGCCGAGAGCGCTTCGGCCAGCGACACCGGTCGGTTCTGCACCACCGGAATCAGCTTCGATAGCTGATCACAGAAGTTATACGGCAGATCCAGCACACGTCCCGCATCACGGATCACGGCTTTTGATGACATCGTGCCGAAAGTCGCAATCTGCGACACGGCGTCGGCGCCATATTTGTCACGAACGTACTCAATCACCTTCCAGCGATTATCCTGACAGAAGTCGATATCAAAGTCAGGCATCGACACCCGTTCCGGGTTCAGGAAACGTTCGAACAGCAGTGCATAGGCCAGCGGATCCAGATCGGTAATGCCCAGTGAATACGCCACCAGCGAACCCGCCCCCGAACCCCGCCCCGGACCGACCGGCACGCCGTTGTTCTTGGCCCAGTTGATAAAGTCGGCCACGATAAGGAAGTAACCGGGAAAGCCCATCTGCACAATGGTCTGGCATTCGAAGTCGAGCCGTTCATCGTATTCCGCCTGGCGTGAGGCACGTACCGCCTCATCCGGGTACAACTGTTTCATGCGTTCGGCGAGGCCGCGACGGGCCTCCGCCACCAGAAACTCATCCAGACCTTCACCATTCGGCGTCGGGAAATCCGGCAGAAAACTCTTGCCCAGTGTCAGTGTCACATTACAGCGACGCGCCACTTCGTACGCATTCGTCAGTGCCTGCGGCATATCCGAAAAACGCTCGGCCATATCGGCGCGCGTCTGGAAGTACTGCTGCTCCGTAAACACCCGTGGTCGGCGCTTATCGGCCAGCGTGTAACCGGTGGCAATACAAACCCGCGCATCATGCGCCCGGAAATCATCGCGATCGACAAACTGCACCGGATGCGTGGCGACCAGCGGCACATCCACATCCAGTGACAGAATGGCGGTCTGCGTCACCAGGAGGTCTTCATCGGGGTGCCCGTAACGCTGCACCTCCAGATAGAAGCCATCGCCAAACAGGCGCTTCCAGAAAGTCGCGCGTTGCACCGCTTCATCCAGGCGACCTTGCAAAATGGCCTGCCCCACATCACCTTCGGCCGCACCGGACAGGGCAATCAATCCTTCACAGCCAATCTCGCTGAACCAGGCCGGGTCCAGCACCACCCGCTCCCGGCGCCCCGGATGCAACGCGCCACGGCTCAGCAACTCACACAACTGGCGATAACCCAGGTTGTTACGGCAGAGCAACAGCAAGCGCGAGGCCGACTCCGGTTCCTGCGGATCACCCACCCAGACATCGGCGCCCAGCAGCGGCTTAACGCCGGCCTTGCGCGCTGCCTGATAAAACTTGACCAAGCCGAAGGCGTTGCCCAGATCCGTCAGCGCCAGCGCCGGCTGGCCGTCATCACGCGCCCGCGCCACGGCCTTGTCGAGTCGGACAATGCCGTCCGTAATCGAATATTCGGAATGAAGACGGAGGTGAACAAAATCAGGCAACATACATCACGACCACACGGTTAACCCGGCAGTTCAATACCCTTCAAACGACGATAGGCCGACACGGCATACGAATCCGTCATCCCGGCCACAATATCCGCTACCTGCAGTAAACGCAGATAGTTGCCTTCACCGGCCGTCTGATCAAAATCGGCGGGCAGCAGATTGCGCCACACACGATAACGACTGTTCGCCGGATCACACGCACCAATCACATAACCATCGAGCAAACCGCTGATCACTTCGTAACCGGCGGCCATCACTTCCATCACCTGACGGGCGTTATAGATCTGCTCTTCCGCCACCTGACGCACCTTCTGCAAACTGGCGCTGACCGGCGACACATCAAACAGCGCCTGATCAAAACTACCGTCGAGAATGGCGGCCTCATTTTCCAGAAAGATGCGTGCGGCTTCATCGACCAGACGACCAATCGCGCGCGCGCGCAGGTACTCGATGCGACGCTTCGAATCATGGAGGTGCTTGAGTCGCGTGGCGGACGCCGGACCACCGGCCAGATCCAGCAATAGCGACTCGGCCTGCTCTGCGGTCACACAGCCCTGCTGGACGCCGTCTTCGATATCCACCACCAGATAACAGGTATCGTCTGCCGCCTCGACCAGAAAGGTCAGCGGGTGGCGGAACCAGGCACCGGGTGCGCGCGGTATCAAGCCCACGGTATCAGCCACCTGGGCAAACAATTCTGCCTCGGCCGCGAAATAGCCGAACTTGCGGGCACTTTTGCCCGGCAACGGCTCGGCCAGATAGGCACCCCGCGGGTATTTGGCAAAGGTAGCAAGCACGGCACAGGTCAACTGCAGCCCGCCCGGATTAGTCGGGTTCTGCAAATGCGTGAGGATACGAAAACCCTGGGCATTACCTTCGTAATTAAGCAGATCTGCCTGCTGCTGCGCATTCAGCCCTTGCAGATAAGCATCATGGGTTGCAAACCAGGCCCGCATCGCGTCTTCGCCGGCGTGACCAAAAGGCGGGTTGCCAATGTCATGCGCCAGACAGGCCGCAGCCACGACCGCACCGAAATCGGAGGGGTGCACCTCGGGTGCCAGACCATGGCGATCCACAATGGCCCGGCCCACCATCGCCCCGAGCGAACGCCCCACACAGGAGGCCTCCAGACTATGCGTCAGACGCGTGCGGACGTAATCGCTTTGCGCCAGCGGAAACACCTGCGTCTTGTCTTTCAGTCGACGCAGCGCCGAGGTAAAAACAATACGATCATAATCCTGCTGAAAACGACTACGATCCGGCGAATGACCGGCCACGTGTTCGGCGGGAGCGCCCAAGCGCTCCGGCGACAGCAGTTTGAGCCAGCGTTCCTGCGGTGTCATCATGCCGCCTCCAGTTTGGCGAACGCCAGTGCCAGCCACTTGGTGCCCGCCTGACCAAAACGAACCTGCACCCGTGCTTCGTCGCCACGGCCTTCGGCGGCCAGAATCACCCCGGCGCCAAACTTGGCATGCACCACGCTCTGCCCCACATGAAAGCCCCCCGCGCTGTCACGGGTACTGCCGGCTGCCGCACGGGCAGCCACGCGGGTGCCCATATCGACCTCCGGTGCTTTCGACCAGGCGCCGTTGCGCCACGAGCCATTGCCACCACCGCTGTTGGCCCCCATGCCTGTGGCCCAGGCCGGCACGGCATTCAGCCGTTGTAACAACGCATCGGGCAATTCATCCAGAAACGACGACGGCAGACAGTAGCGGGTCTGTCCATGCAGCATGCGCGTTTGCGCATGGCACAGGTACAGGCGCTGACGCGCCCGCGTAATCGCCACGTACATCAGGCGGCGCTCTTCTTCGAGCCCATCGCGCGCCATCATCGCGTTTTCATGGGGGAAGAGCCCCTGCTCCAGCCCCACAATAAAGACCGCCGAAAACTCCAGGCCCTTGGCTGAATGCACCGTCATCAACTGCACGGCATCATCCGAATCGCCGGCCTGATGTTCACCCGCTTCCAGCGCTGCATGCGCCAGAAAATCCGCCAACAGGCTCGTGGCTTCACCGGTCTCGGCATCGATATTGCGCGATGCCTCCGGATCCTCGGCAAAGGTGGCCGCCGCATTGACCAGTTCTTCCAGGTTTTCTAACCGATCCTGGCCTTCGCGCTCCGCCTGATAATGCTGGCGCAAACCGGAACGGTCCAGCAGGTGATCAATCACTTCCGGCAGTGTCAGGCCAGCGGTTTCCGCCCGCAGCCCTTCCATCAGCCGAATGAACTGCCCTACCGCCGTACCGGCTTTACCGGTCAGGCTGGCCGCCGCGTTATACATGCTGCAGTTGAGTTGACGCGCCTCGACCTGCAAGGCCTCCAGACTGCGCGCACCAATGCCGCGCGTCGGGAAGTTCACCACGCGCAAAAAGGCGGTGTCATCTTCCGGGTTGGCAATCAGGCGCAGATAAGCCAGCGCATGTTTCACTTCCTGCCGTTCGAAGAAGCGCAAGCCCCCATACACACGGTAGGCAATACCGGCCTGGAACAACGCGTGTTCCAGCACCCGTGATTGCGCGTTGGAGCGATAGAGCAACGCCATCTGATGGCGCGGCATGCCCTCGCGGCTCAGCTCGCCAATTTCTTCAACAATGTAGCGGGCCTCATCCAGATCCGACACACCCTGAAACACCCGGATCAACTCGCCGTCTCCGGCATCCGTCCACAGATTCTTGCCCAGGCGATCCGCATTGTTCGTAATCAGCGCATTGGCTGCCGACAGAATGTTGCCGTGGGAACGATAGTTCTGCTCCAGACGAATCACATTGCCCTTGGCGTAATCCCGCTCGAAAGCCCGCATATTGGCCACATCGGCCCCACGGAAGGCATAGATCGACTGATCGTCATCACCCACCGCAAAAATGCAGGTCTGTGGCCCGCACAACAGCCGCAACCAGGCGTACTGCAGCGGGTTGGTATCCTGAAACTCATCCACCAGAATATGGCGGAAGCGCAGCTGATAATGCGTGCGCAAGCCTTCATCCTGTTGCAGCAGCTCATAGGCACGCAACAACAACTCGGCAAAATCCACAGCGCCTTCACGCTGACACTGCGCCTCGTACTCGGCGTAGATCTCCACCTTGCGGCGGGTATGCGCATCATGCGCCTCCGCCTGGCCGGCGCGAATGCCCTGCTCCTTGAGGGCATTGATGTAATGCATCATGTCACGGGCGGGAAAACGCTCTTCATCCACGCCCATGGCCTTGATCAGGCGCTTGAGCGCCGCCTGCTGATCGCCCGTGTCGAGAATCTGAAAGGTTTCCGGCAAACGTGCGGCGCGCCAATGCGTGCGCAACAGCCGGTGGCACAAACCGTGAAAGGTCCCCACCCACAAACTGCGCACATTGATCGGCACCATCGCCGACAGACGCGTCAGCATTTCCCGCGCCGCTTTATTGGTAAACGTGACCGCCAGAATGCCCTGCGGAGAGACCTGCCCTGTCTGCATCAGCCAGGCAATGCGCGTCGTCAGTACCCGCGTCTTGCCCGAGCCGGCCCCCGCCAGGATCAGACCATGCTCGGCCGGCAGGCAGACCGCCTGTCGTTGTGGCTCATTCAAACCGTGTAATAGCGGGTTTTCCTGGCCGCCCGCAGCAGCACGCCCTGCCGGCGGCGAGCCCACCGGCCCACCAAAGGCATCCGGAATGAGGCTATCAGACGAAGGGGGCTGGGTCGGCAAATTCATACCCGTATTATCCGGCTAAAGCGGCCGGTTTTATAACCTGCTGACAGAAAAGAGGAATGAACACACATACGGCCTCTTGGTAAGCCCCAAGGTATGGCGCCACTCATGCAACGCGCGAAAATGGTCGATTTAAAACCCACATGAAAAGTCTATACAACGTCTCCGGGCCTTATAAAAAGGCTTATGAGTGCTGGCAAGCAGAGGCGATC
>CAYLWV010000047.1:0-12626 GCA_964387485.1 uncultured Dechloromonas sp.
GAACTGCTTGTCGCGGACTTTCGGACGCGGGTTCGATTCCCGCCGGCTCCACCAACTCAAAAGCCTGACCCTCACCGGTCAGGCTTTTCCTTTTTAGCCACCAGCCCTGCCGCAAAAAGGACTACTGCCCTTCCCGCTCCATCAACAGGTAGGTGTTATAGGCGTTCATCCGGTTGGCATACTGAAACATGGGCACCTTATTAAAACGGCTCCAGTCTGTATTTTTATAAACCTCTTCGAATGGCACCAGCTCCGCTGCCCCCTTACCCATGGTTTGCCGCAGGTACACCAGATAATCTCGCGTCAGCGACATATCCTGATTAGGTTTAGTAGATGCAGGGCCATGACCGGGCACCATCACCTTGGCCGGGAACTTCAACAGCGTATTGAGTGATTCGATCCACTGTCGGCTATCCGCTTGACCGACGAAGGGAATGCGGTTGCGGAACACCAGATCCCCGGCAAACAACACCTTCGATTGCGGCAACCAGACCACCAGGTCATCCGGCGTGTGGGACGGCCCCACCGGGATCAGTTCGAAATCGACACCACCAACCACCAGCTTTTTTGCGCCTTTGATCGGCTCATCGGGTGGCAGAAGCTTGGTATTCTCGTCGACCCAGGGAAATAACTCCTGACGCGAAGCGTCCAAACGTAAACGCGCCGTATCCGAGTTCAGATACTCGCCCGAGGCCTCATGCGCGACGATACGGGCACCGGCCTCTTTGAACACCTGCAGCCCATACACATGGTCGGCATGGTAATGCGTCACGATCACTGTATTCAGCGGCTTCGGCGTCACTTTGCGGATCTGGGCGATCAGCCGCCGCGCCAATTCAGGTGAGCCGAGCGCATCAATGACCATCACGCCCGCTGGCGTGATGACAAATCCGGCATTCGAAATGAAGTTCTGATTCGCCGATGAACCCAGCTCGGAAAGGCCTTCCACATAATAAATATTCGGTGCCACCTGCTTGGCCTGCATGGCCGGCACCCCAGCCGAGCCCTCCTGGGCCTGAGACACCGCAGCATGGGTCATCAATAGCGGGGCAAGAACCAGCACTGCGCTACATATTAGAGTGCTTAATCGGCGCTTCATGGCGACGCTCTCACAAAATACAGATACCTGATTTATACACCGACCAAGGCAGCGAGGCCATACACCGCCCGCGCGCGTGTGCATTGATCTGTGGGCTGACCTTCGGCGTCGTAGGGCTCGAGTTCACGACATACTGAAGGGCGGTTTTCGTAAATGCCGCACAATGCGCCGGGGATCTCCCCCTGGAGCTGTTCACAGCGCGGGGTTTTACTGCTGGTGCCGCGCATACAGCGCATGGTGGGTGTGAGTTGCTCCGTCTTGTCGGCGGGCACCCAGCCACCCGGCGCATCATCCGCCTCTGCCCAGTAGAACGACACCCGGTACATGGCACAACAAGCGCCACAGTTCATACAGGGTGATTCGCTACTCACGGCCCGGCAATTAAAGGAAGCGATCCAGCAGGCGGCGGCTATGCTTATCCAGTCCGGCCAGATCACGGATCAGAAACTGGATCCCGTGGTTGTCCGAAATCAGCAGCGTATTGCCGCCCATGCCGTGAATACGGCGGATATGCTCCTCACCTTTCAGCACCAGCTGGGTTTTACCCTGTGCCGTCTGTACCTGCCAGGTACTGGGTGTATTGAAGGACGAGACGCTATCAATGTGCGTAATCACCGGCATGAACTCGCGGCCAGCCAGAACATCATCGACCAGCGCCCGATCCGCCGATGTCAGTTGATTGATGCTGTCCAGCCATAACACTTCATGGCCTTCGGTATCAACCAGGGACAAACCCTGCTCCGGATCGGAAAAAGGAAAAGCGCGCACCGGGGTGACCCGTTCAACGACCTGACCATCCGACCAGACCAGATCCAGATTGCCGAAGGCATCCTGGCGCAGCTGATAACCCCGCTGCAGGGGATGCAGATCATTCGTCATAGACTTGCTCCCAACGGGGCCATGGCCGAGGCTTTATCTTCCGCCTCCTGGCGAGCCTGGGTTTCCACCATGCGGCGGTACGTGCCATCACGCAGCATCAGATCATCATGCGATCCTTCTTCAATGATCTGGCCGCGATCCAGTACGATCAGACGATTGGCTTTACGCAGCGTCGAGAGGCGGTGAGCAATGGCGATGGTCGTCCGCCCCTGCACCAGGTTATCGAGGGCTTTCTGGATTTCCTTCTCGGTGGTGCTGTCGACCGACGAGGTGGCTTCGTCCAGAATCAAAATCTGCGGATTGATGAGCAAGGCACGGGCAATCGAAATACGCTGACGTTCTCCGCCCGACAAGGCCTGACCGCGCTCGCCGACGATGGAGTCGTAGCCATGCGGTAAACGCAGGATAAAGTCATGAGCATGGGCCGCCCGCGCCGCCGCAACGATTTCTTCACGGGTGGCATTGGGTTTGCCATAGGCAATGTTCTCGGCAATGGTGCCGAAGAACAGGAACGGTTCCTGCAATACCAGACCAATGTGCTGACGGTATTCCGAAACGGGGATAGAGCGGATATCAGTACCGTCGATCTTGATGCTGCCTTCAGAGGCGTCATAGAAACGACAGATCAGATTCACCAGCGTACTCTTGCCCGATCCGCTATGGCCCACCAGGCCGATCATTTCGCCCGGCTGGATATTGAGACTGACATCGCGCAGTACCGCACGGTTACCGTAACGGAAACCCACCCGGTTGATTTCAATGCGACCGGTGACCTGATCCACATGAATCGGGTTGATCGGCTCCGGTACGCTGGAAACATGATCGAGAATATCGAAGATGCGCTTGGCGCCGGTTGCGGCCTTCTGCGTATGCGAGACGATCCGGCTCATGGAATCCAGCCGGGTATAGAAACGTCCGATATACGCCAGGAAGGCGGTCAGCACCCCCACCGTGATGTGGTGCTGTGCCACCTGCCAGATACCGAAGGCCCAGAGAATGAGCAAACCCATTTCTGTCAGCAACGTGACGGTCGGCGTGAACATGCTCCACACTTTGTTGACGCGGTCGTTGATTGCCAGGTTATGGGCATTGGCAGTACGGAAACGGGCTGACTCGCGCTGCTCCTGGGCGAATGCCTTGACGACGCGAATACCGGGAATGGTATCGGCCAGCACGCTGGTCACTTCGGCCCACATGCGGTCGATCTTTTCAAAGCCGAAGCGCAGCTTGTCACGCACCATGTGGATCAGCCACATGATCATGGGCAGCGGTGCCAGCGTCACCAGGGCCAGCCATGGATCAATCGATACCAGAATGGCCGCCGTCATCAGAATCATGATGACATCGGTCGCAAAATCCAGAGCGTACAGCGATAGGAACACACAGATACGATCCGATTCGGTCCCGATCCGGGCCATCAGATCCCCCGTTCGCTTGCCGCCAAAGTATTCCAGCGACAGCTTGAGCAGGTGATCGTACGTGGCCGTCCGCAGATCGGCGCCGATGCGCTCGCTGACCAACGCCAGAATGTAGGTGCGAGCCCACCCCAGACCCCAGGCGACCAACGCACTGATCAACAGGCCACTGAGCAACATCACCGTTAGACCCACCGGGATGTTTTTGCCATTCTGGAAGGGAATCAGCACCTTATCCATCAGCGGCATGGTCAGATACGGTGGCACCAGCGTGGCGGCAGTCCCCAGCAGCGTCAGCACAAAGCCAATGAGCAGTTCTTTTTTGTAAGGTTTGGCAAAACGCCAGAGACGCAACAGGGTCCAGGTCGAGGGCGACGTCAGGTTTTCGCTGTAACAGGCCGGACATTCCTCCTGATCCGGTGGCAGCGGTATCCAGCAATTGGGGCACAGGGCGGGTTCGTCGGCATCCTCATGCTCACCAATGAGCTCGCCCGTTTTCTGCCGCAGGGTATCGAGCTGGCGTACCAGACGTAGCGCAGCCGGATTCTGGGCCAGGGTAAAACGCCAGCGGGCCAAACGGGCCGACGGTGTCAGCAGATCCAGTGTCGCAATCCCGGCATGATCCCCCAGTTTCAAAACCAGTTCGGCCGTCAGCTGCCATTCTGACCAGTCCCCCTGTGAGGACAACGCACTGAGTCGCTGATTGGTCAGCACAATCAGGCCACGGGCAAACTGCAGCTGATCATCCAGATCGGTTTCGATGCTGGCCAACAGCGTTTCGCCATCAACCAGATGGGCACGCACGGCCGGTTGCCAGAGTTCAGGCACCTGAGCGGTGGCCTGAGCAGACGCCATAGTCTGCACGGGGTGAGCTTGAGTGTTCAATTGTGATGGTCTGACGGTCATTAACGGTCCGGTGGTCCGGATCCTGGAATTCTGCCAGATTAAACGCACGAACCCCGGCTTTGGCTGACACGCCATCGGGTTTTCTGTGGAAAGATCGACATCCCGTCATCCGTTACCCAACTGGTGCGTTATGAGGCACACGGAGCACAGGGTTTCTGTTTACAATGACAAGACAACGCGCCGTTATAAAGTTTCAACAAATCTTGAGACACCCGCAGCCAAATGAGCCACAAATCGATTGAAATCATAGACATAAAGTATATATATGGTCCGAACATGTGGACGGACTTCTATATACCGATCATCGAGGCATGGGTCGACATCGGCGATCTTGAGGATTTTCCCTCCGACAAGATTCCCGGTCTGCCCGAACGACTGGTAGCCTGGCTACCCGGGCTAATGGAACACCGCTGCAGTTATGAGGAATACGGTGGCTTTGTCCGCCGACTACACGAAGGCACCTGGCCGGTGCACATCATGGAACACGTGACGCTGGAGCTGCTCAGCATGGCCGGCGTCCAGAGCGGCTTTGGCCGCGCCCGCGAAGCCAATCGCCGCAGCCTATACAAGCTGATCGTGCACAACCTCCACGACGAGGTGACGAAACAGGCGCTATTTGCCGCGCGCGATCTGATCATGGCAGCCATCGAGGATCGCCCGTTCGATGTCGCCAAAACGGTGGAAGACCTCAAGGATCTGG
This sequence comes from uncultured Dechloromonas sp., assembly GCA_964387485.1. Lineage (GTDB taxonomy): Bacteria > Pseudomonadota > Gammaproteobacteria > Burkholderiales > Rhodocyclaceae > Fluviibacter. The sequence continues at coordinate 5,000 of CAYLWV010000047.1, forward strand.
CAGAAGACCGCCTGCTCGGCCCAAGCACCGGCAGTATCGTCACGGCCGCCATGGCCCGTAACATCCCCACCATTCGTCTGGCCGACAATAACCTCGTCCAGCTTGGGTATGGCTCCAAACAACGTCGTATCTGGACGGCCGAAACCGACCAGACCAGCGCCATTGCCGAAACCATCTCACGCGACAAAGACCTGACTAAGAGCCTGCTCAAGGCCTGTGGCGTACCTGTACCCGAAGGCGTGGTCGTAGAAAATGCCGATGATGCGTGGGAAGCGGCTCAGGATATCGGCCTACCCGTCGTGGTTAAACCTTCCGACGGCAATCATGGCCGCGGCGTCTTCACCAATATGATGACCGAGCAGGAAGTCCGCACCGCCTTCGCGGTCGCTGATGAAGAAGGCAGCAGCGTGATCGTGGAACGGTTTATCCAGGGTAATGAACACCGTTTACTGGTGGTGGGCGGCAAAATGGTCGCCGCTGCCCGAGGCGACTTTGCCTTTGTCACCGGTGATGGCCAATCGACCATCGAACAACTGATCGAAACCCAGATCAACAGCAGCCCCAGCCGCGGGCCCGCCGAAGAAAACACCCTCAATTTTGTCCGGGTCGACTCTGCGGTCCGTCTGGAACTGGAGCGCCAGGGCCTGACGGCACAATCGGTCCCCGACAAGGGCCGTGACGTGCTGATCCAGCGCAATGGCAATGTCTCGATCGATATTACGGATCAGGTCCACCAGGATGTGGCGGACACCGTGGCACTGGCCGCCCGCGTGGTAGGTCTGGATGTCGCCGGTATCGACCTGGTCTGTGAAGACATCAGCAAACCACTGGCGGATCAACGCGGCGCCATCGTCGAAGTCAACGCCGGCCCCGGCCTGCTCATGCACCTGCGCCCTTCAGCCGGCTCACCGCGCCCGGTGGGTGAAGCGATTGTCGATTACCTGTTCCCACCGGAACAGGATTTCAATCTGCCCATCGTCGGCATTGCCGGCTCGCGTGGCAAATCGATTGTGGCCGAACTGGTGGCCAGCATTCTGCATCTGACCAACGACGGCGTTGGCCTGGCCTGCAGCAAAGGCATGTACTTCAACCAGCGCCAGATTGATGGCCGCGATTGCGCCAACTGGGAAAGCGGCCACCGCCTGATGCTTAATCGTCAGGTCAAAGTGGCCATCATCGAAAACGACAACCGCGTCATTCTCAATCATGGCCTGCCCTACCGCTGCTGCACGGTGGGCGTGGTCACCAATCTGGACCCGACCGACACCGTACCCGAGTGTTCCATCGAAGACGAGGTCGGCATCTGGAAGGTGATGCGGACCCAGGTTGACGTCGTGCTGCCGAGCGGCACCGCCGTACTCAATGCCGACGACACTGAAGTCACCGACATGGCCCGCCTGTGCCAAGGCGAAGTCGTCTTCTTCAGCCGTTATGGCGACGCTGCCCCATTGCAGGAACACCTGGCCAAGGGTGGCCGCGCCGTGTTCAGTCGAGATGGCCAGATCGTTCTGGCTCAGGGTGACAGCATCGAACCGTTGATGGCTATCAACAGCATTCCTTTATTGCAACTACGCGGCGATGCTCTGGAAAGCATTCTGGCCGCGGTTGGCGTCGGCGTTGCCATGAACCTCCCGCGGGAAATCATGAGCACCGGTATCCAAACTTTTACACACCAGTAATCCATGGAAATTGTCCGCCTGCGCGCCCTGCGCGGCCCCAACCTCTGGGGTCGCCACACCATGATCGAAGCGCTGATCAACTGTGCCGATGACGAGTGCCAGATCACCAACCTGGCCGGTTTTGAAACGCGACTGCGCTCACGCTTCCCGCAAATGGGACCCCTGATTGCCAGCGGCCACAACGAACCGCTGACCCTGGCCCATGCCCTGGAAGTCGCTGCGCTCGGCCTGCAAGCCGCCGCCGGTTGCCCGGTGACCTTCAGCCGTACCGTGCAGACACCGGAAAAAGGTACCTACATCACGATAGTGGAGTACACGGAAGAAGCCGTGGGCAAACTGGCGTTTGATCACGCCATGAAGCTCTGTCAGGCGGCGCTGGACGACCGGATGTTCGATCTGGATGCGTCCCTGCATGAGCTGAGCGAACTAGACGAAGACCTGCGCCTAGGGCCGAGTACCGGCAGTATCGTCAACGCCGCGCTCGCCCGTGGCATTCCCTACCGCCGAATGACGGAAGGCAGCATGGTCCAGCTGGGCTGGGGCAGCAAACAGAAGCGCATCCAGGCTGCGGAAACCAGCCACACCAGCGCCATTGCCGAATCGATCGCACAAGACAAGGATCTCACCAAAACCCTGCTCTACTCGGCCGGCGTACCGGTCCCGCAGGGCCGCGTCGTCAGCACGCTGGAAGATGCACTGGCGGCTGCCGAATGGATCAAGGGCCCGGTCGTCGTCAAACCGCGCGACGGCAACCAGGGCAAGGGCGTTGCCGTGAACCTGCAAACGATGGAGCAGATCACGGCCGCCTTTGAGGTTGCCTACAAGATCAGCGATGACGTCATCGTCGAACGTTTCCTGCCTGGTCATGATTACCGCCTGCTGGTCGTTGGCAACGAGCTCGTTGCTGCCGCCCGCCGCGACCCGCCCTTTGTTATTGGCGATGGTCAGCACACCATCCGCCAGCTAGTGGATGTAATCAACAGCGACCCGCTACGCGGGGATGGCCATGCCACCTCACTGAGCAAGATCCGCCTGGATGCCATTGGTCTGGCGACGCTGGAAGAACAGCAGATGACGCCGGAATCGGTGCCTCCGCGTGGCGTGCGCATCAACCTGCGCAAGAACGCCAATCTGAGCACCGGCGGCACCGCCACCGATGTCACGGATGATGTCCACCCCGACATGGCGGCCAGCGCCGTTGCGGCAGCACACATGGTCGGCCTGGATATCTGCGGCGTCGACGTGGTCTGTGACAGCGTCTACCGCTCACTGCAGGAACAAGGTGGTGGCATTGTCGAAGTGAACGCCGCCCCCGGCCTGCGTATGCACCTCAGCCCGTCTTACGGTAAAGGCCGTCCAGTCGGCGAAGCGATTGTCCGTCAGATGTTTGCCCCCGGCGATAACGGCCGAATCCCGGTCGTGGCTGTTTCCGGCACCAACGGTAAAACCACCACCATCCGTCTGACGGCACACCTGATTGCCCAGACCGGCAAGCGCATCGGCATGACCACGACGGATGGCGTATACGCCAATGGCCGTCTCATCGACACCGGTGATTGCAGCGGCCCGCGCAGTGCCCGCAACGTGCTCGGCCATCCGGATGTGGATGCTGCCGTACTGGAAACTGCCCGCGGTGGTGTTTTACGTGAAGGCCTGGGCTTTGATCGCTGCGATGTTGCCGTCATCACTAATATTGGTGAAGGCGATCACCTGGGTATGAACTTCATCAATACGGCCGCCGAACTGGCTGCCGTCAAACGCGTGATTGTCCAGAACGTCTCCGCCGACGGTACCGCCGTGCTCAATGCGGCTGATCCACTGGTCGCCCGCATGGCCCGCTTCTGTACCGGCAATGTCACCTTCTTCGCCGGACAAAGTGCAGCCCACCCGGTCATGGCCAAACACCGTGCCCAGGGGCATCGCGTCATCTATCGTGAAAACGGTGAAATCATCGCCGCCCAGGGCAAGACCATGGTACGTCTGCCTCTTAAGAATATTCCGCTAACTGATGGCGGCCAGATCAGCTTCCAGGTCGAAAACGTCATGGCCGCCGTGGGCGCAGCCTGGGCACTGGATATTCCCTGGGAAGCCATTGTGGCCGGTCTCGCCAGCTTCAACAGTGATGCCGACACCGTGCCGGGCCGCTTCAACCGCTTTGACTACAAGGGCGCCACCCTGATTGCCGACTACGGCCACAACCCGGATGCCATTCGTGCCCTGGCGGACACCATTCACGAAATGCCGGCACGCAGCCGCACCGTGGTAATCAGCGGCGCCGGTGATCGCCGCGATGACGATATCCGTCGGCAGACCCGCATTCTGGGTAACGTCTTCGACCATGTGGTGCTGTACGAAGATGCCTGTCAGCGTGGCCGCAGCGAAGGCGAAGTCGTTGCTCTACTGCGCGAAGGTCTGAACGAGGCGCATCAGGTCAAGGAAATCGAGGAAATCAAAGGCGAGTTTCTGGCCATTGATACCGCCCTCAGCAAGTTGCAACCCGGTGATATCTGTCTGATTCTGGTGGACCAGGTGGAAGAAGCGCTGGCCCATATCCAGCAGCGTGTGGCCGAAGCCACGGCCTAAGGATTAACGACGCTCAGAACACAGGCCAGTTCAACCAGATCGTTCTCGTGAGGCACCTGCGTCATGAGGACTCGGTCTGTTTGGGTGGAATGAAAAAGGAACCGGGAGCTGCACGAAAGCGCTGCCAGACTGCGCGTGTTAGCACCCGGGCGCCACTGAACTGCAAACGCCGGGCCCGGAAGGCGGTACGCAAGGCCAGCGTAAAACTCACCAGCAGATTGGTCAGGCCGATGCAAAGAACCCCCAGCACTGCCCAGGCCAGGGTCTGCCAGGCCGGCATGACCTCACTACCGATCAGCACATAGCCCAGATTGGCCGAGGAAAAGGCAATATGCCGGATATCGACCGGCAAACCGAGAATTACCCCGAAAATACCGGCCGAGCCCAGCATGCAGCCAAAGAGAAAATTCCCCATCATGCCGCCCAGATGGTTGCCGATGTACTGACCGAACCGATTCGCGCGCTCTCGCCCCAGCAGACGCTGCAGCCAGGGCAAGCGGGCAACACGCGGGCCTACCTGATTATGCGCGGCGCGGTTATCAAAGTAACCGCTGATCAACCCTGCCAGATACAAAAACACCCCAGCCAGTGCCGCATGCGGAATGGCCCAGCCGAAGATGTCCAGATCATGCAGCAAATGCGCCGCCTTGTCGGCACTGACGGGGGATTGACCCAGCCACTGGCCGAGCCCCATGCCCAGCAGAATCGCGACCGGAAACGCCACCAGAATATTGCCGGCAATGGCGGCCAGCTGACTACGGAACACGGCAGCGATCAGATCTACCACCGGGGTCAGATCATCAAGCCGTTCACTATTGATATTTGACAACTGGCCGACTAGGGTCTGCGCCGTCATCGCCGGCTGCTTGGTGGCGACGGTAAAGCCGAGCAGGTAAATAACGGTGAATCCCAACCCGTAGATCAGGCTGTACATCACCGCCGTCATGAACAACGAGGCATGCAATTCACCGGCAAAAACCTTGAGCAGCGCCATCACGCCGATAAAAACGCCAGCGCCCATGGCAGACAACCACATGGCACCGTATTCACGACGATTGGTGCACAGGTAATGCTCACCGGACTGCGCTGCATTCTCTGCCACGCGTAGTGCCAGCAGCTCAGATAGGCGCTGCCAGTAATCACCAAAGTTGTTACGGCGGTTTTCCGCTACCAGGGCCCGGTGCACAAACTGCGCCCAGGCTTTGAGGGCACGGGCTTCCTCACTGATCAGGCGGCTCCCAGGCTTGTCTGTACCGGTATCGGCGGTTTCTACACTGCCCTCTTCCAGCAAGGCCTCGGCAACCGCCGACGAATGCAGAAAAGTGTTCATCATCGTAACCAGTTCAGTTAGACGCTCTAGGCTCTGCTGACAGCGCGTCAGCAGGTAGGTCATATGCAGGCTGGTTCCGGCACTCAGAAAATAACGCCGTGCCCGCTGCAAGCCATCCAGGCATTGCTCGGCCAGCACCAGCAGATGTCGGCCATCATCCGGTGGCACAGACGGGTCGGCAAAGTGTGCCTGTAGCGATTGATAGTAATGCTGGGCCTCGGACGGTAGCTCCAGAAAACTGGGGGCAAAGTTTTCCAGATGCGTTGATGCATTGAGCAAGGCCGAATCCATGCCCAGACCGCTAATCCGGTGAGCCAGCAGGCGGATGGCATCCAGCTGTTCGCGGATGAGCTGCTGCCAGTCCTGCGTTTCCATTTCATCGGCCGGCGCCTGCAGCTGCCAGAAGCGCATCATCGATTCCTGCGGAATGGCGGCCAACCACTGCCAGTCATCCGGATGCGTCAGAAAGACGTGCAGACAATCCTTCACATCCCGCTCATCCGGCACGGCCGGCAATACACGGTGCACCAGCATGCGCGACCATTCGGAGAAAAATCCCGTTGCCGGCAGAATACCGCTGTCGGCAAAAAAACCGATCATCCGGCGGCGCGTGAAGAAACCCACAAAATGCCGGCGGAAGCCGGCAGCCAGCGCAGGATCTTCCCGCAGAATACCGACCATCCGGTTAAAACGGTCAACGGCAGCATGCGTCAACTCCCCGCGATGCGGTCGTAATACGCTAAATAGGTCCTTCAAAAGCGCCAGGTCATCTGCCTCGACGTCATCAAACGCCGCGAGCGCGGCCGTCAACGGGTCTTCAGAAACCCCGCGCAAACGCCGCACAGCGTCGCCCAGCCCACTGAGCCCGTCTCGAATATCGTCTTTCAGGTTTTTCATGAATCCATTCTAACGCAGCGCAGCATGGCCTTCATCCGACCGATTGTTCCAACAAAGATGACGGGATGCCTCCCCTCCGGTAGGATATCACTTATGAGTTTTTGTAACTTTCACGCCCTGCCGCTACCCTGATGGCATTATCTGGTCGCTTACCCGGCTCCCTACGACAACATGCCTTGTGGCGTCACGTCGAAGCACACCCGATGACCGCCATCGGGCTAATGGTTTCTTGTCTGGCAGTTTTACTACTTTTTCTCGGTGGACTTCGCGATGTGCTGACGGATAACACCGGGACACATATGCGTTATGCCCTCTGGGGTGGCTTTGCCGGGTTTGCGCTGACCACCGCCGGCGCGTTTCCCGGCTTCTTCCTCAAGGCATTGCCGCAACGCATCGAAGATGGCCTCCTCGGCCTCGCCGCCGGCATGATGCTGGCTGCCAGCTCGTTTTCGCTCATTCTGCCCGGCATCAAAGCGGGGGATGCCATTACCGGCAGTGCCTTTCTGGGTGCCATGACCGTAGTCCTGGGTATGGCCCTCGGCGTCATGCTGATGCTGGGTATGGACGAGTTCACCCCCCACGAACATACCAAGACCGGCACATACGGCCCTGAGTCCCATCGTTTGAACCGGATCTGGCTCTTTGTGCTGGCCATTGCCCTGCATAATCTGCCGGAAGGCATGGCCATTGGTGTCGGCTTTGCCCAGGGCGACCTGCAGGTTGGTATTCCGCTCACCTCTGCCATTGCGATGCAGGATATTCCTGAAGGCCTCGCTGTAGTGATGGCATTACGCAGCGTCGGATACAGCCCGCTCAAATCCGTGAGTATCGCTTCCCTCACAGGCCTGCTGGAACCTCTGGGTTCGATTATCGGCCTCACGCTATCCAGTGGTCTGGCCATTGCCTACCCTGTGGGTCTGGGCCTAGCCGCAGGGGCCATGATTTTTGTCGTATCAAACGAAGTCATTCCTGAAACCCACCGCAACGGCCATCAGAAATTCGCGACGGTGGGCCTCGTTATCGGCTTTGCGCTGATGATGACCCTGGATACGGTTCTGGGCTGATATGCAGACACCTGCACTTCAAGCCCGCAACCTGCGCTGCGTTCGTGGCAACCAGACCCTCTTCCAGCGTCTGG